>JBJTUJ010000001.1:0-8532 GCA_046080685.1 Cyanobium sp.
CGCTGGCTGAGCCAGCCGCTGTTCTTCTGCAGCACGACTCCCCCAACGATGCTGCCGGTGGCCAGCACGCTCGTGAACCATCCCAGGGCCTGGGGCGTGGGGCCCAGGATGTGGGCCGCGATCAGCGGGGCCAGCCCGGGGTGGAAGAAACCCACCAGACAGCTCAGGGCGGTGAACCGCAGCACATGGCGCAGGGTGACTCCGCAGCTTCGCCAGGCTGTGGCCAGGCTGGCCGCCGCCCCTCCGCCGCTGCGTCGTTCCAGCGAGCCGTGGGGATCGAGCAGCCACAGCACCGCCACGATCGGCAGCAGGTAGGTGGCGGCATCGATCGCCAGCGCTCCGGCAGGCCCTTGGAGCGCCACCAGCCAGCCGCCCAGGGGCGGGCCCACCAGCTTGCCCACGTTGAACACCACCGAGAAGCTGGCCAGGTAGGGCGCCAGCTCGTCGGAGCGCTCCACCAGCAGGGCGGCGTACTTGTTGCGGGCCGTGAGCTCGTAGCTGCTGGCCAGCCCTACCAGCAGGGTGCTGATCAGCAACGCGGCCATCTGGGCGGCACCGGCCAGCAGGGGAATGGCCAGGGCCCCGAGCACGGCGGCGGCGAACAGTCCCCACTGGGCCCGGATCAGAACCGTGCGGCAGCCCAGGCGATCCGTCACCACCCCGGCCAGTCCGCTCACCAGCAGACTCGGCAGCGCGAGGGCGGCGAAGTGCAGGGCCAGCAGCAGCGCACTGCCGCTGCCATTCATCAGGATCCAGCCCTTGGCCGTGAGCCCGGCGAACGATCCGGCCGTGCTCAGTCCCGAAGCCAGCAGGAACAGCTGCCGCTGGTGAGTAGGACTCAACCGTCGATCCGGCGGGCGGCGAGCGCCTCGCCCACCATCGCCTTCGCCCCCACCACTTCCCCGATCAGGTCATAGGTGTCGGCGGCGCTGATCCGCACCGGCACGAGGGTGCCGGGGGCGGCACAGAGGCCGCCTTCGCCGGGCAGCACCCGCACTTCACCATCCACCTCCGGCGCGAAGCGGGCGCAGCGGCCGAGCATCTCGCCGGTGCTGGGGTTTTCCTGTTCAATCAGCACATCCACGATCCTGCCCACCCAGGCGGCGTTGCGCTGGGCCGCGATCGGTTGCTGCAGGGCCATCAGCCGGTCCTTGCGTTCCTGGGCCACCTCAGCAGGCACCTGATCGGGCAGCTCGGCGGCCGGCGTGCCCTCCTCCGGCGAGAAGGTGAACACGCCCACGTGGTCGAAGCGCTGCTCGGCCACGAAGTCCAGCAGATGCTGGAAGTGTTCTTCGGTTTCGCCCGGGAAGCCCACGATGAAGGTGGTGCGAAGCACCGCCTCCGGCAGCTGCTCCCGGATGCGCGCCAGCAGGCCCCCGGTCACGTCAGCCTGCCAGGGCCGGTTCATGGCCCGCAGCACCTCGGGATGGCTGTGCTGCAGCGGCAGATCCAGATAGGGCAGCACGTTGGGCACCTCCCGGTAGGCCGCCAGCACCCCGGATGTCAGGCCCGTGGGATAGGCGTAGTGCACCCGGATCCAGGGAATCTCCACCTCCCCCAGGGCCCGCAGCAGCTCCGCCAGCTGGGGCTTGCCGTAGAGATCGAGGCCGTAGTTGGTGGTGATCTGACTGATCAGCACCAGCTCCTGAACCCCCTGGGCCGCCAGCTGGCGGGCTTCGGCCACGATGCTCTCGATCGAGCGGGAGCGCTGGTCGCCCCGCAGATGGGGAATGATGCAGAAGGCGCAGCGGTAGTCGCAGCCCTCCGCCACCTTCAGGTAGGCCACCGCCTCGCTGGTGGTGCGGTAGCGGGGCAGGTGCTCATCGCCCACGAAGGTGGGGACGGCGCTCACCTGGTTCACCCGCTCCCCGGCCTCCACCCGCTCCAGCACGCTCACGATGTGCTGGTAGTCGCCCGTACCCACGATCGCCCGGGCTTCGGGGAGCGACTCGAGCAGTTCCTCCTGGAAGTGCTGGGCCAGGCAGCCGGCGATGATCAGCTCCTTGCCCTGCTCCGCCAGCTCCACCAGGGTGCGCACGGATTCCTGGCGGGCGTCCTGAATGAAGCTGCAGGTATTCACCACCACCACCTTCGCCTCGCTCTCGTCGGCGCTGACCCCGTAGCCCGCCTGGGCCAGCAGGCCGAGCATGTGTTCGGTGTCCACCCGGTTCTTCTCGCAGCCCAGGTGGGCGAAGGCCACCGTCGGGCGCTGCGTTCGGTGGGCAGCCGCGGCCGGGCCGGCGCCAGCGGCAGGCGTGGACGGGCCTTCGGGCATGGTGACGGATCCGGCGACGGGCCAATCACCCACCCTATGAAATTGCCGGCGGCTGCGAGAATGGAGCGACTGTCGCCCTTGCCCGTGACCTCCACCCGTCTGGCCAGCCGCCTCCAGACTCGCCGCCGGTGCGACCCGGGCCTCCGCTGGGCCCGTATTGCCATGGCCGTGCTCGCCACTGTGGGCGCCATCGACACCGGTGCCATCACCCTCAAGCGCTGGGGCCTGATCGGCTCTCTCACCTGTCCGGGTGGTGCCGATGGCTGCGACAAGGTGCTCAACAGCCCCTGGGGAAGCCTGTTCGGTCAGCCCCTGTCGCTGTTCGGCTTCCTGGCTTATGCCGCTGTGGTGCTGATGGCCGTGCTGCCGCTCGTGATCCGGGGAGATGTCCGCAGCGCTCTGCATGAGCGCAGCTGGTGGGGTCTGTTCCTGGCCAGCACCGGCATGGCGATCTTCAGCCTCGTGCTGATGGGCGTGATGGTGTTCCGCATCCAGGCCTTCTGTGCCTTTTGCGTCCTCTCCGCCGTGCTCAGCCTGGCGCTGCTGGTGCTCTCCCTGATCGGTGGGGAATGGAGTGAACGGGGTCCGCTGATCTTCCGCGGCGTGCTCACCGCCCTGGCGGTGGCCCTTCTCGGCCTGGGTTGGGCCAGCGCGGTCGGCCAGCCCGAAACCGGCGGGCTGGCCAAGGGCATGCCGATTGCCGTCGCCAACCCCAGCACCCCCGCCACCCTCGCCCTGGCGGAACACCTCACCAGCAAGGGAGTCGTGATGTACACCGCCTACTGGTGCCCCCATTGCCACGAACAGAAGGAGCTCTTCGGCAAGGAGGCCGCGGCGAAGCTCAAGATGGTTGAGTGCGCCCCCGATGGCTACAAGAGCCAGGCTGAACTCTGCGAGACGAAGGGAGTCAAGGGCTATCCCACCTGGGAGATCGACGGCAAGATCGACTCCGGCGTGAAACCTCTGGCCAAGCTCGCCGAGCTCAGCGGCTACCGCGGGCCCAAGCTCAACTGATCACCCTCAGTCCCGCCCTGGTCGTCCACCGGGGCGGTCAATGGAGCTCCGCCCTCGCGCTGGAGCGTGTGGCATCTCCAGAAGGGCTGGGTGGCTGGGGCGTCGATACGGAAGTGGCCGCCACGGCTTTCGCAGCGGAACAGGGCGGCTTCGATCAGTTGCTCAGCCAGCACCAGCCGCTGGTGCAGGTCGTGGGCGCGCATCAGATCCCGGCGGGCCGTTCCTAGAGCCAACTCCCGGCCAGGTTCGAGCTCCCGGGTCCGGCGCAGAAGCTTCTGCCTTTCCCAGCACGTCCGTTGCCGGCGCACCCGGGTCAGGGCAGCCGCGAGGGCGGATCCGCTGCGCTCCACCCCGGCCACCTGCCAGCAGAGCTGGCGCAGGGCGCTGACCGCATCGTCGGTGGGGGGACAGCCCGCCTCGTCATGCTCCAGCCGCAGGGCGGTCCCGGCCATGGGGAACGGGGTCAGGGGCTGAAGCCGCAGGTTTCTCAGCCGCCGGGCGAAGACCAGGCATTCCATCAGCGAGTTGCTCGCCAGACGGTTCGCGCCGTGGACTCCGGTGCTGGCCACCTCGCCTACGGCGTAGAGACCCGGCAGGGAGGTGGCGGCGTCCAGGTCGGTGGCGATCCCCCCCATCCAGTAGTGGGCGGCCGGGGCGACCGGGACCGGAGCGTCGGTTGGCTCGAGCCCCAGATCCCGGCAGCGTCCCAGGATCGTGGGGAACTGCCGCTCCAGGCGCTCGCTTCCCACCGGCCGCATGTCCAGCCACAGGTGCTCCACCCCCTGGGCCTGCATCCGACGGGCGAGGGCCCGGCTCACCTGATCCCGCGGCGCCAGGTCGCCACCTGCCAGGTCCGCCACCGGGCTCTCTCCTCGCTGGTCCACGAGCCGCGCGCCTTCGCCGCGCACCGCCTCGCTGATCAGGAAGTGGGGCGCCCCGGGCAGCATCAGGGCCGTGGGATGGAACTGCACGAACTCCAGGTCGCGGAGCCGGGCGCCGGCGCTCCAGGCCATGGCCACGCCGTCCCCGCTGGCCTGGGAGGGATTGGTGGTGTGGGCGAAAAGATGGCCGCCGCCGCCGCAGGCCAGCACGACGGCCCCGCAGCGCAGCCAGCGCAGATGGTCGCCGTCGAGCAGCTGCAGGCCCACGCAGCGGCCCGCTTCGATCCAGAGCTGCAGGGCCGGTACTCCCTTGCGCTGGATCAAGCCGGGCCGCTGCACAACCTGCCGTTCGAGCGCGTCCACGAGCGCACCACCGGTTCGGTCCTGGGCGTGGAGCACGCGCCGGTGGCTGTGGGCGGCCTCCAGAGTGGTGCTGAGCGCTTCACCGTTGCGGTCGAACGCCATGCCGAGGGCGAGGAGCCGTTCGACGCAGGCCGGTGCCTCGCGGACCAGCGCCTCCACCGCGGGTCGGTCGCAAAGGCCTGCCCCAGCCCGCAGGGTGTCAGCGATATGGCTCTCGAAGCTGTCGTCAGCCCGGGTCACGGCCGCGATCCCACCCTGCGCCCAGCGGCTGGCGGATGGAGGATCGCTGCTCTTGCTCAGCAGCAGCACCCGCAGCCCTTCCGGCAACTCCAGACAGGTCATCAGGCCGGCGGCCCCGCTGCCCACCACCACCACGTCCCATTCCGACGCAAGGGGTGCCGCCGACGGCGAAGCCGCCGCGTCGTCGACCATCGGGTCCGAACGGAAGAGAGCCGAGCCTATGGGAGCGTGTGCCCTGGCGCACAGCCATGAAAAAAGCCGCCGTGGGAAGGGCGGCGGCCAGGCGTCATGAACCAGAGCAAGGGTCAGCGATAAACGCCGTCGTTGATGCGATCGAACCCTTCGTTCAGGGCGATCGAAGGGGGGGTGACCGTGAAATTGCCCTTGTACTTCTCGAACAGCTCCTTCTGGCGCTGGGTGAGGTCGAGCTTGAGGACATCCTCGACGCTCTCGTAAGGACCGCCGAGCACGATCTTGCCGGCCAGGGTGGGGTACATGCCCGGGTACTGCTGGAAGCGGCGCACCGAGGAGTTGTTCAGGTCCACCTTGCCCGCGCTTTCGGCGATCTTGTCGTCGGCGACGTTGCGCCGCACCTCGTCGGCGAACGCCGCACCGGGCAGGGCCAGCCCCATGAGCAGACCCGCCATCACCACACCACTCATCAGCCAGGCAAGCAGCCGCTTCATCAGAACTCCGAAGGAGAAGGGACAGGGAAACAAAGGGACAGGCGGTCCCTGGGGAGCGCCGGAATTCAACGTTACAGAGCCTCAGCCTTTCTCCCGTCGGCCGGTTCTCCGCCTTTTGCGATTCTTAGGACCGGGAGCCCGCCGGTCCGTGCCCTCAGACCAATCCGCTCAGCCGGGGGGCGAGCAGGGCCGCCGCCAGGAAGACCCCATCCACCGCCAGGGTGGTGGCCAGGGTGGCGGCCGCTATGTCGGCGGCCTCGCCCAGTCCCCGCAGGCGCAGGCAGAGGGTCAGCAGCAGCACGGCCATCGCCGTCACTAGAGCCAGGGCCGGCGGGGTCATGACCAGTTCCGCGCAGATCTGGAGCAGGGGCCCCGCTTCCCCCGGGGCCGCCTGCAGCACCGCCACCCAGGAGGGCATCAGTCCGATCAGGGCGATGGCCCCGTCCGTGGCGGCAGTGCCGATGAGGGAGGCCAGGTAGAAGGCGCCGGCCAGGCGCCAGCGCCCGCCCAGGCCGGCCAGGGCCAGGGGCAAGGCGAAGGCCTCGATCGGCAGGTGCCAGAGGGGATGAAGCCGGAACCAGCCCCAGAAGAGGGTTCCCCCCAGCCAGCTGCCCGCGAAGCCCACCAGCAGGGCGCCCATGCCGCGTCGCCGTTCGTCGTTGGATGCCTCCAGCAGGATGCCGGCGGCGACCAGCACCACGGTGAACAGGGCGGCCGCCATGGGTGCCTGCCGGACCCAGGGCGCCTGGATGAACACCGGTCCGGCCACCAGCAGGGCTGCCGTGCCGGGCAGAACCGACGTGGCCAGGCTCCGCGCAGAGGGGAGCATGCCCCGTAGGGAATCCGTGGTGGCAAAGCTGGGCTGAACGCCGATCACCCGGGTGTGAAGAAAGTTGTCCAACCTTAAGGGGCCCGGGGTTGGCGCCGCGCCGCGCCCGGCCATAGGGTCGGCCTTGGTATCCTCCGTCCCCATGCTCCTCGCCGCCACGGCCGACCCCATGCCCCTGGGGGTGGCCTGCTGGCACGCCCTCGTGCTGGGCGTGGTGCAGGGACTGACCGAGTTCCTGCCGATCAGCAGCACAGCCCACCTGAAGGTGGTGCCGGAAGTGCTGGGCTGGGGGGATCCCGGCGTCGCCTTCACCGCCGTGATCCAGCTGGGCAGCATCGTGGCGGTGCTGGCCTACTTCCGCCGCGACCTCCAGGAGGTGTTCAGCGGGATCGGCCGGGCCTTCCGCCATGGCCAATGGTCCGATCCTTCGGCGCTGCTTGGGGTGGCGATCGCACTGGGCACGGTGCCGATCCTGCTGGCCGGCCTGGCCATGAAGATCCTGGTGCCGGATTACGAGACTTCAGGTCTGCGCAGCATGGCCTCGATCGGGGTGGTGTCGATCGTGATGGCGCTGCTGCTGGCCCTGGCCGAGCTGATCGGCAGCCGCCGACGGCTGCTTGATCAGGTGGCGCCCCGGGACGGCATCCTGGTGGGCCTGGCCCAGGCCCTGGCCCTAGTTCCCGGCGTCTCCCGCTCGGGCAGCACTCTCACCGCCTCCCTGTTCGATGGCTGGCAGCGTCCGGCCGCCGCCCGCTTCTCCTTCCTTCTCGGCATCCCGGCCATCACCCTGGCCGGCCTGGTGGAGCTCAAGGCGGCTCTTGCGTCCCAGGTCAACGGCGGGCCCATTCCCATGCTGGTGGGCGTGGTCTCCGCCGGTGTGGTGTCGTGGGCGGCCATCGCCTGGCTGCTGCGCTTCCTGCAGCAGCACACCACCTGGATCTTCGTGGCATACCGGCTGTTGTTCGGTGCGTCGATCCTGATCTGGTTCCGCAATGTCGACGTCATCACACCCTGAGGGTCGCCCGCCACACTGGAGTCGGTCTCCGGTCGCCTGCCTTCCGTGTGGAATGAGCCCTCCGCTGGCATCGCCCTGGCCGAAGCGGGCGGAGAGCATGGATCCAGGCTCCCCCAGCCGGCCGTGGTTGCCGATGTGGAACCGGGTTCCATCGGCGAGGAGCTCGGCTTTCAGCCGGGTGATCGGCTGTTGAGCATCAATGGCATGCGGCCGCGCGACCTGATCGACTTTCAGGTGCTCCAGGGCGGGGAGGAGCTCACCCTGGAAGTGGAGGATCCGGGGGGAAGCCTGCATGTCGTCGAACTGGAGAAGGATCCTGACGACGGTCTCGGTCTGGCCTTCACCGAAGCGTTGTTCGATGGGCTGCGGCAGTGCAACAACCACTGCCCCTTCTGCTTCATCGATCAGCAGCCCCCGGGCCATCGCCGCAGCCTCTACCTGAAGGACGACGATTACCGCCTGAGCTTTCTCTACGGCTCCTACCTCACCCTCACCAATCTCACCGCCGCCGACTGGCAGCGGATCGAGGAGCAAAGGCTCTCGCCCCTGTTCGTTTCGGTGCATGCCACCGATCCGGAGTTGCGCAGCCGGCTGCTCGTCAATCCCAGGGCGGCTCAGCTGATGGAGCAGCTGCGATGGTTCGCCGAACGGCGTCTGCAGATCCATGCCCAGATCGTCGTGTGCCCCGGCCTCAACGACGGTGCGGCCCTGGGGCGCACCCTTGCCGACCTGGCGGGCTTCGGTGCCGGCGACTGGCCGGCCGTGCTGTCTGCCGCCGTGGTGCCGGTGGGGCTCACCCGCTTCCGGCCCTCAGGCGATGAGCTCCGTCCTGTGACACCGGCCCTGGCCGCCGCCGTGATCGACCAGGTGGAGCCGCTGCAGCAGAGCTTCCGGCAAACCCTGGGCAGTCGCTTCGCCTGGCTTTCCGATGAGTGGTACCTGATGGCCGGGCGACCCCTGCCCCCCCGCCTCGACTACGAAGACCTGCCCCAGCGGGAGAACGGGGTCGGCAGCATTCGCGGTTTCCTGGAGGAACTCGATCAGGCCACCCGCCGCCTGCCGGAGTCTGTAAACGTTCCCCGGCGCTTCAGCTGGGTGGTGGGCCGGCTCGTCGCCGGAGCTCTGCGGCCGGTGGTGGACCGGCTCGACGCCGTCGAGGGACTGGAGCTGATCCTCCACGGCCTGCCCAGTCCCTACTGGGGGCAGGACCAGGTGGTCACCGGCCTGCT
>JBJTUJ010000002.1:0-4217 GCA_046080685.1 Cyanobium sp.
GGCGAACACCTCCTGGGCCCGCTTCAGACGCGCCGGCACCTCGGCCTCGGCCACGGGCGTCACCTGCTTGTAGGCGAAGCCCTGGGGATAGGCCATCTCCAGGGCCTCGATCAGCATCCCGTAGGCGCGGGCGAAATCGGCGGTGCCGCGCTGGAAACCGCCAGGGTGCACTTCCGTCCAGTAGCGCGACACGGGCAGGGGGAAGTGGACCGGATCCAGCTCCCAGAACCCGGCCCCCGGCGACTTGTCTGCGCGGTGGATCCTAAGGGCGTCCCGCCCGGGTGAGCCGCTGCAGCTGGCGGCTCTCCAGATCCAGCACCCGACGGGCGAAGTCGGGGTCGCGCTCGAGCATGGCGTCAAAGGAATCCACCGGCACCGCCAGCACGCGCGTGCCTTGGGTTTCGGCCACGATCGTGCTCTCGGCGGCGCTGTGGGTGAGCACCTCGAGTTCGTCGAGCACGTGGCCCGGCCGCCCCTGCTCCTCCCAGGTGCGGCCCTCCTCCCGGTGCTGCACCATGGCAGCCCCATCCACGAGCAGCAGCAGTTCGCGGCAGGTGGCGCCGGTTTCGGTGATCAGCGCCCCGGCGCCGTAGCTGCGCATGTCGGAGCGCTCCGCCAGGGCCTCGAGCGTGTCGGCCCAGGTGCGGCGGAAGAAGTCGCTGCTGGCCAGCACCACCCGCTTCTCCAGGGGAGGGAAGGCCGCCAGCTCCGGCGGGCCCTCCAGCTTCAGCAGCCGCTCCGCCGTGTCCTTAACAAGGGGCCGCGGGGCATCGGCGAGCAGGGCCTGGGCCAGAGCCCGGCCCCGACCTTCCTCCAACACCGCCACCAGCAGCAGGGCGGAGGCGGCCTCGATCGGATTGCCCTCGCGGCTGAGCCGCTCCAGGTGCTGGAGGGTGTGCTCCACGGGCAACTCCAGCGAACAGGCGGCTGGCTCGGTGCCGGGGCTGCTGAGGGCCTCGAACACCTCCGCCGGCAGCCGCTGCCGCCAGGGTTCCCGGGCCAGCAGCTCCTGCAGGACCCATGGCGAGGCCGCCTGCAGCCGGGCCACCAGCTCACCGGTGGGCGGTGCGTTGTTCAGGGTGGCCAGGGCGGAGAGGATCGCCTCCAGGGCCAGCTCCTTGCGATGGAGCAGGTGGTCGTCGAGCATGGCCACCAGCAGCGGCTGATCCCGCAGGGCGGGCTGATGCAGGGAGCGGTAGGCTTCGATCAGCTCCGGCAGCCGCTGCAGCAGCAGCTCGGCGCGCCGGGCTGCCTTGTCCACGGCGGAACTGTCCTCGCGAACGAGGGCCTCCTCGGCCGAATCGATCGAGAACTGGCGGCGCAGCTGGCGCAGCATCGCCGCCTGCTCCGCCTCGCCGCCGGCGCCCTGGCCAGCGCCGAGGTTCGCCGGCCCCTGCTGCAGCCGCATCAGCCGCTCGAGCGAGCGGCGGTAGCCGCTGAGTCGCACCTGCTCCTCGAGACTGCGGCGCTGGCCAGGATCGAGCAGGCCCGGATCCTCCACCCCCAGCTCATCGAGCAGCTGCCGGTGCTCGTCGTCGGTGATGCCAAGCTCCTGCCGCATCTGCTGCAGAACCTCCAGGCTGCGGGCGGCATTGACGTAGCCCTCCTCCAGGGCTTCGCGCACCACGCCCTTGTAGGCCTCATGGCGCTGTTCGCTGCCGAAGCCCGGCAGCACCCGGGCCAGCACGTACACCTCGTCGGGACTGAGATCGCCCAGGGTGCGACCCTCCAGGTAGCGCCCCACGTCGAGGCCGAGGCGCTCCAGCTGGCGGCGGAAGCGTTCCGCCAGGTTCTCGCGTCCGTAGAGGGCCGGAGTGCGGCGCCAGGCGCGGAAGAGCCAGAGGGTGCTGGTGGCCACCAGGGAGACGTCGAACAGGTACTGCACCCAAGCGGGCGCCAGCTGCAGCAGCGGCCGGCCGGCGAACAGGAAGAAGAAGTTGAACACCAGGAAGGTGGCGGCCACGAACACGCGATGGCGGATGCGCTCGCGGTCGGGTTCGCCCCCCTGGCACCGTGCCCGCCGCCGCATCCAGGCCTCGATCGCCTGGCCCACCAGCAGGCCCAGCCAGGTGAACAGCCCCAGCACCAGGGGCACGGCCACGATCTTGGGCACGTCGATCGGCTGGCCGAACAGGAACAGGCCCGGGCTCAGCAGTTGGGAGAGCTGGTTGTCCTGGCGGGCCCAGGCACCGGAGAAGTAGTAGATCCAGTTGCCGGCATAGAGGTAGTAGTAGAGGAAGTAGCCCACGACCAGGCCCACGTCGCCGTAGCGCTCGAAGGCGAAGGCGGGCGTGCCGATCCGGGCCCAGTACAGGCGCTCGGCGTCGATGTCGATGCAGGGCTGCTGGCAGGCCACGCAGGCGCTCTGCTCACTGCCGTCGGGCAGGGTGGTGCGGCACATCGACTGGGTGATCGGGCCGCTGGCCATGTGGGCGGCGCTGCCGAGCAGGCCGGCCGGGGTGGAGTAGATGCTCTGCACCGGCGCCATCGGGCAGAAGTACTGGCACCAGGCCTTGCCGCCTAGAGCCAGCCCACCGTGATCGCGGCGGCGATGGTGAACAGCAGCCAGAGCGCCAGCACCAGCCGGTCGGCATTGAAGAAGAGGCTGCGGCCGCAGAGGCCCACGAACAGCCAGCCGAACTGCAGCCTGGAGTAGTGCTTCGCCAGCCAGGAATCGGCGGGCACCTTGGCCAGCTGGAAGCGCACTTCCCCTGTTTTGGGATTCTTCTTCCCGGTCTGCCGCTGCCAGCCGAGGGCGCGCGGAATCTGGGGGAGGAACGACAGGGGGCAGATGCGGCGCCAGAGCTCGTGGCCGAACACCAGCAGCACAAAGATGCCCGAGGGCACCACCGCACCCCAGAACAGGGTGGTGCCCAGGGGATAGGGCTGCTCCACCAGGCAGCGGCCCTGCACCGGCACGCAGGTGTCGATGAGCCGCAGCGGACTCCAGGGGTGATCCGGTTGGGTGAAGCGGGCGGTGAACGGATCGAAGAACAGCGATCCGATGATCAGCAGCCAGCCGGTGGTGAGGAACCACCGCACCAGATGCAGCCGCCGCTCCGGCGCCTGGGCTGCAGACATCTTGGGTGCTTCTCGCGGTGATGGCGCGGGACCCCAGCCACAGGCATGGGAACCGGGGCGGCCCTGCCCGGCCGCTGGCCTGACCAGGCCTCCCTTCCTACGGTGAAGGCACGGCGCCGCACCCCTCCCCACACGAACGCCCCCACCCTGGCCCGCGCCACCCCCTTCGCGGCCGGGGCCCTGCTGGGCTTCGTGCTGCTCAGCGGTCTGCGCAACACCGTGCTGCGGTTCCTGCAGATCCAGGGGGCCGCCCACCCGATCGGCGGCGAGAACCCGATCAGTTTCTGCAATGTGTTCCTGATCTCCCAGCTGATGCTGGGAGCGGCGCTGCTGGTGCGGGAGCCGGCCCGGGTGCGCCGCGAACTGGTGCGGATCGAAACGCCGGTGCGGATCCGCCTGGCCCTCGACGCCTTCCTCGGCTACTTCCCGGCCCCGCTCTCCTTCTATCTCACCCTTGATCACCTCTCGGTGATCACCCAGACGCTGCTGTTCTCCCTGGCGCTGCCGGCTTCGGGCCTGCTGGCCCTGGCCTGGCTGCGGGAGCCGCTGCCGCAGCGCTTCTGGCTGAGCCTGGGCCTGATCGTGACCGGTCTGCTGCTCTCGCGGGTGGTGCCGATGGGAAGCCCGATGGGGAGCGATCAGATGGTCGGGGTGGTGTGGGCCCTGGTGTAGGTGGCGGCCTCCGCCGTGCGCCAGTGCCTGCGCCAGCGCATCGCCGGGCTCGACCTCTCCCGGGGGCTCACCTCCGGCGTGGGCAACATCGGCGGAGCCCTGGTGTTCGCCCTCATCGCCCTGAAGGTCTACGGCCCCCAGCGCTTCTTCTATGCGCAGATCTGGTGGGTGTTCTGGGTGATCGCCGTGTACGGCGTCACCGTGAGCCTGGGCACAGAGGTGCTGCGGCAGGTGTGCGCCCGCTTCTACAGCGTGGCCCAGGTGGCCCTGGTGGGCAGTGCCAGCCTGGTGATCACCATCCGCAGCGCCGCCCTGTTCCTCGACGAGCCGCTGTCGCCACCTGTGCTCGGGGGCAGCGCCCTGATCCTGGCGGGAGCGCTGCTGCGCTTCCTGCCCCGGGGGGGCGGCCCGCCGACGCCACCGCTTCAGGGAACGGCGCGGCCGTTGTCGTAAGACGTGAGCGA
>JBJTUJ010000003.1:0-8700 GCA_046080685.1 Cyanobium sp.
CCGATCAGTGATTTCGTCAGCCGCGACGTGTACAACCAGATCCTCACCCTCCATGGCACGGTGATGATCTTTCTCTGGATCGTGCCGGTGGTGAACGGTGCCTTCGGCAACTACCTGATCCCCTTCTACGTGGGCGCCAGGGACATGGCCTTCCCCCGCCTCAATGCGGTGGCCTTCTGGCTGATCCCCCCCGCCGGCATCCTGCTGATCGGCAGCTACTTCATCAGTGGCGGTGCTGCCCAGTCGGGCTGGACCGCCTATCCGCCCCTGAGCCTCACCACTCCGGCCCTGGGCCAGGTGCTCTGGATTCTGAGCGTGCTCTTGCTTGGGGGCAGTTCAATCTTCGGAGGCATCAACTTCATCGCCACGATCCTCAAGCTGCGCAGGCCGGGGCTGAAGATGATGCAGTTGCCCATGTACTGCTGGGCCATGCTCGGCACCAGCATTCTCGTGGTGCTCTCCACTCCGGTGCTCGCGGGCACCCTGGTGCTGCTGAGCTTCGACATCGTTGCCCACACCGGTTTCTTCAACCCCAGCCTGGGGGGCAACGTGGTGGTGTATCAACACCTGTTCTGGTTCTATTCGCACCCGGCCGTTTACATCATGGTGCTGCCGGCCTTCGGGCTGGTGAGCGAGATCCTGCCTGTGCATGCGCGCAAGCCCCTGTTTGGCTACACCACCATGGTTTACTCGATCATGGGCATCGTGGTGCTGGGGCTGATCGTGTGGGCCCACCACATGTTCACCAGTGGCACCCCGCCCTGGATGCGCCTGTTCTTCACCATTGCAACCTCCTTCATCGCCGTTCCCACCGGCATCAAGTTCTTCAACTGGCTCGCCACCCTCTGGGGGGGACGCATTGCGCTAAATAGCGCCATGCTGTTCGCCTGCGCCTTCATCGTGAACTTCGTCTTCGGCGGCATTACCGGCATCGCCCTGGCCCAGGTTCCCTTCGATATCCACGTCCACGACACCTACTTCGTGGTGGGCCATTTCCACTACATCGTGTACGGCGGAACGGTGTTTGTGATCTTCAGCGCCCTCTACCACTGGTATCCCAAGTTCACCGGCAGGATGCTGAATGAGGATCTGGGCCGCCTCCACTTCCTGCTCACCTTTCTCGGCTTCAACCTCTGTTTCGCCCCCCAGCACTGGCTGGGCCTCAATGGCATGCCCCGCCGGGTCGCCGAGTACGACCCCGCCTTCACCACCTGGAACCAGGTGAGCAGCGTCGGGGCCCTGCTGATGGCCATCAGCACCCTGCCCCTGCTGATCAACGTGATCCTGAGCGCCTACAGGGGCCGTCTGGCGGGGGACAACCCTTGGAGGGCGCTTACCCCGGAATGGCTCACCAGTTCCCCTCCACCGGTGGAGAACTGGGTGGGAGAGGCCCCCCTGGTCACCCACCCCTACGGCTACGGCACGCCCGAAGGCCAGCTGGATCTGGCCGCCGCCAGCGGCAGCGAACTGTGGCGGGCCAGCCAGCGCTGATCCGGAAGCGTCCAGCCACCCTCCCTGCCCGGCTCACCCTCAGCTCCACGCTCCTGCCATGACACCCCTTACCCCCGAAACCGCAACGGCCGTCGGTGCCGTGGCCCTGCCCGCCGACCAGATCGACAGCCATGCAGCGGACCAGGGCGAAGGCCATGCCGACCTGCGCCTGTTCGGCCTGGCCACCTTCCTGATCGCCGACGGCATGACCTTCGCCGGCTTCTTCGCCGCCTACCTCACCTTCCGGGCGGTCAACCCCCTACCGGCGGGTGCCACCTACGAACTGGAGCTGCTCCTGCCCACGATCAACACGGTGCTGCTGCTGGTGAGCAGCGTCACCTTCCACAGGGCCGGCCGCCGTCTGCTCGGCGGCGACGGGGAGGGGGCCCGGCTCTGGCTGCTGGTGACGGGAGCGCTTGGCGCAGCGTTCCTGGGCGGCCAGATGGTGGAGTACTTCCACCTGCCCTTCGGCCTTGCCGACAACCTCTACGCCAGCACCTTCTACGCGCTCACCGGTTTCCACGGCCTGCACGTGACCCTTGGGGTGATCTGCATCCTGATCGTCTGGTGGCAATCGCGTCAGGCCGGACGGATCAGCGCCGCCAATCCCTTCGGACTGGAGGCCGCCGAGCTGTACTGGCACTTCGTTGATGGGATCTGGGTGGTGCTCTACGGGATTCTCTATCTGCTCTGACCCCCATTCGAACCCCCTTGCCGTTCCGGCTCGGGAATCGGCAGAATCGGATCACCATCAAAGGCGTGCCGGCAATGCCTCCGACAGGCCGTATGTTCCCTGCAGCTACCAGTGCATCAACCAACGGGGACGAGGTCTCCGGCTCCGAAGGCCCCAACCATGCACGGGAGGGCGACGCTGTGATGCTTGAGGGCAAGGCTCTTCTTGACAAGGCCCGCTCCCTCGGCAACCGCCCCGAGGACCAGATCGCCCGGGCCTGCGGCTATGTCGGCCCCAGTGGGCGCGTGCTGAAGAAAAGCTTCTACCGGGCCCTGGTGAGTGCCAAGGGCTATGCCGTGCCTTCCACCACCACAGGCGGCGCCGGCAAGGGTCGTCAGGCTGAGTTCCGCACCCGGGTGCACGGCAACGGCAATCTGCTGATCGGCCAGGCCTACACCCGTCGGATGGGATTGACCCCGGGCCAGGAATTCAGGATCGAACTGCACAAGGAAACCGGCTCGATCTGGCTGCTTCCCCTCGAGCCGGGTCACGGCGACGGTGAGCCGGAGGGCACAGGCGAGAGTGCGGTGGACTGAGGTTCTGCCTCCCTTGTCCGCCCCCCGGTCAC
This sequence comes from Cyanobium sp., assembly GCA_046080685.1. Lineage (GTDB taxonomy): Bacteria > Cyanobacteriota > Cyanobacteriia > PCC-6307 > Cyanobiaceae > Cyanobium. The sequence goes on from JBJTUJ010000003.1 coordinate 2,793, forward strand.
TCGCGATCGGGGTGGAAGCTGGCGCTGAAGGTCAGCAGATCGATGCCGCTGAACAGGAAGCTGATGCCCACCAGCGTGCCCAGCACCCACAACAGGCTCAGCTCCTTCATCGTCAGGATCAGCAGGCCCAGCACGAGGGTCACGATCCCGTTGGCCAGGCCCCATCCCCAGCCCTTCACCTGACGGTGGGTGAGCGCCACCAGGATCGAGACCAGGCCTTCCGCCACGAACACCACCCCGATCGCCAGGGCCAGGGCGGCCACCTGGGTGGCGGCGGCGGCTGGGCCGCCCGCGAGCTGGCGGATCATCCACAGCCCGGCCACCAGGAAGAGGGTGGCGACCACCAGACGCCAGAAGGCGATCGAGCCGCTGAGACGCGGCGAGCGGGTGAGTCCGTTGATCCAGCCGATGATCCCGCCCACCAGGAAGGACACAGCCACAACCGCGGTGACCCATACCGAGGCGATCACCGGAAAGATCAGGGAGAGCACCCCCAGCACGAGCAGCACGATGCCTTCGGCGAGGGTGAAGCTGCGCAAGGCCGAACTGGTGGGCCCCACCAGGCGACCCGGTGGGGTGGCCAGCGGTGAGGGATCGGGGGCCATGGTGTGGGTCGCGACCAACCGGAACCTAGTCAGTTCGCCCGCGGTGCGCCATCCGCTCAGAGCCAGCCCTGCCGCGCCAGCCAGTCCGGGGTGATGGGATCGGGGGAAGCCGCCGGCGGGGCGGCGACCGATCCGGCCAGCAGCCGTTCGGTGTACTTCGCCAGCAGGTCCGCCTCGAGATTCACCGCATCCCCCACCCGCCGGTGCCCCAGGGTGGTGACCGCCCAGGTGTGGGGAATCACGGCGATCCAGAAGGTGGCGCCGGAGGGGTCACACCCCGCCACGGTGAGGCTGATGCCGTCGACGGCCACGCTGGCCTTCTCGCAGACGTAGCGGCCGTAGGCGGGATCACGCCAGGCCACCTCGAGATGCCAGGAGGCGGGACGGCGCTCGATCGCCCGCACCACGCCCTGCCCATCCACATGGCCGCTCACCAGGTGGCCGCCCAGCCGGTCGCTCAGGCGCAGGGCCGGCTCCAGGTTCACCGCCGCGGCCGCGGCCGCCCTGGCGGCCAGGGTGGTGCGGCCCAGGGTCTCCTCGCTCACGTCCGCCAGGAAGCCCCGGTCGCCCTCCAGCCGCTCTGCAACGGTGAGGCACACCCCATCCACCGCCACGCTGTCGCCGAGGGCCAGGGATCCGAGGGCGCCGGGTTCGGTCCTCACCCCCACGCCGGCGGCCGCGCGCTCCAGCCGGCCGACGGCCTGGACCAGTCCGGTGAACATCGCGGTCCTGCAGGGATTCCACTGGCCATAATCGTTTCACGGACGCCGGCCAACGCCAGGGGGAACGGTCACGCCATGGTGGAGATGAGCGTCGCCGGCATCGCCCTCGATGCGGCCAGCCGCAGCCCGATTGTGCTGCTTCGGGATCCCTCCGGCCGCCGCCAGGTGCCGATCTGGATCGACCAGGCCCAGGCCCAGAACATCCTCGCCGGTCTCAACGGCGAGCGCCCGCCCCGGCCCCTCAGCCACGACCTGATGGCCAGTCTGCTGGAGGTGGCGGGATTGAGGCTGGATCGGGTGGTGGTCCACGCGATCGAGGACAGCACCTTCCGGGCCGTGCTCAAGCTCGAGGGCAGCGACGGCACGAGCCATGAGCTCGACGCCCGCCCGAGCGATGCCATCGCCCTGGCCCTGCGCACAGGCAGCAGCATCTGGATGCTGGAGGAGGTGGTGGCCGATGCCTCGATTCCCGTCGACGCGGAGGCCGATGCTGAGGACCTGGCCGATTTCCGCCGCTTCCTCGATCGCACCAGCCCGGCCGAGCTGATCCGCAATCTGGGCAAGGCCTCGCCGGAGAGCGACACCACCCCCGGGCCCGAGAGCGGCGGCGCCCCGGAGGAAGGATCCGGTGACGAGGGCCGTGCCGGTCCCGTCTGAGCCCGAGGAGGGCGGAGAGGAGGTTGGCGAGGCGCGCGGGACGCTCACCCGGCCCTTCGGCCGCCGGGGTCGCCCCGTCTCCCTGTTCACCCTGGGCACCATGCGGGCCCTCGAGGGCCCCGTGGCGATGGCGGCGGTACTGGAGTGGGCCCTGGCGGTGGGCATCAACCACCTGGAAACCGCCCCTGCCTACGGCCCGGCGGAGTCGTTCCTGGGGCAGGCGCTGGCGGCTCTGGAGCTGCGGGATCCCGGCGCCCGGTCCGCCCTGGTGCTCACCAGCAAGATCCTGCCGGGGGTGGCGCTGGCAGAAGGGCAGCAGGCCCTGCGCGCCTGCCTGCGGCGGCTCGGCGTCGGGCGGCTCGACAACCTGGCGGTGCATGGCCTCAACACTCCCGAGCACCTGGCCTGGAGCCTGCGGGGGGAAGGGGCGGAGCTGCTGGCCTGGGCCGAGGGGGAAGGTCTGGCGGCGCAGGTGGGATTCTCCAGCCATGGCGACGACGCCTTGGTCGCAGCGGCCCTGGAGAGCCGGCGCTTCGGGTTCTGCAGCCTGCATCTGCACCTGTTCGATCCCCAGCGGCTGCCGCTGGCCCGCGCCGCCCTGGCCGAGGGGATGGGCGTAATGGCGATCTCCCCCGCCGACAAGGGAGGACGGCTCTACGACCCGCCACCTGAGCTTCAGGAGGACTGCACCCCGTTCCAGCCACTCGAGCTGGCCTACCGGTTCCTGCTGGCGCAGGGGATCAGCACCCTGACCCTCGGAGCCGCCCAACCGGGCGACCTGGTGTGGGCCGAGCGGCTGGCCCGGGCCGACGGCCCGCTCATGGCGGCCGAACGGCAGGCGCTGGAGCGGCTGGCGGAGGCCGGAAGACAACGGCTAGGAAGCGACCGCTGCGGCCAGTGCCGGGCCTGTCTGCCCTGCCCCTCCGAGGTGCCGATCCCGGCGCTGCTGCGCCTGCGCAACCTGGCGGTGGGGCACGGGATGGAGGCCTTCGCCGGCGAGCGCTACAACCTCATCGGCCGTGCCGGCCACTGGTGGGAGCAGCACGATGCCTCAGCCTGCCTCCGCTGCGGTGAATGCCTGCCGCGCTGTCCGCTGGAACTGCCGATTCCCGATCTGCTGGCGGACACCCACCACCGGCTGGCGGCCGCGCCGCGGCGGCGTCTGTGGGGCTAGCCGGGAGGCGGGGCCGCCGCGTCCCAGAGCTGCTGCAGGGCCTGGCGTTCCGGGGCCGGCAGGGGCGGCAGATCCCGCCAGCGCTCCTGCACGGAAGCGGGCGGGAGCAGCAGGTCGGCGACCGCGGAGGGAAACCCCCGCAGCGCCTGCTCGAGCAGCGGCCGCGGCAGGGGGGGCACCCAGCCCGCCGCCAGCAGCCGTGGCAGCAGGGGCTGCTCCAGGATTTCCGCCAGCCACTCGATGGGGGGAACGGGCCTGGCGCCGGCGGGGCGGAGCAACAGGTTCCAGGTGAGGGGCGCGCCCTCCGCCGGCAGCACCACCTGCAGCCGCGGATCGCTGCGCAGCAGGGGCACCACCCGGTGCCGCGGCAGAACGGCCGCCTGGGCGGGGCCGCTGAGCAGCAGGCTGAGGCCATCGCGATCGTCGCTGGCCGCGGCCTGGGCCCGCAGACGGCGCAGCCGGGTGGGATCCCGCTCCAGCAGGGCGATCGTCACCCGGGGACTGGACGGAAGGACCACCTTGCCGGCGAGGCTGGGATCGAGCAGAAGATCCCAGCCGTCGGCGGCGCGGGCGGCGAGATCGGGCCGGTCCTTCAAAACCAGCACCCAGGGGGAAACGGACCAGGGCCAGGCCAGGACCGGCGAACCCTCAGGAGCGAACAGGCGCTGCACGGGAGCGGAGAAGGGGGCGAGCCGGGCCAGGAGGGCCGTGGTGCCGATGGGCTGAAGGGAGGGGCGGGGAAGGGTGGTGGCCCAGCCGTCGCCCAGCTGGACCAGAGCGGGCCTGATGCCGGCGGACGTGGCTGATCGAGCCACCGGCTGCAGCGCCGCCCGCACAGCCGCCGGACCATCCAGCTGACGGAGTCGCCAGGGACGGGGCAGGCGCCTGGCCCAGTCGGCCGGCAGCTCCCCCCGGACGGCGAGCAGTTCGGCATCGCCGGCCCCGCAGCCCCCCAGCAGGGAGAGGGCCGGCAGCCCGAGGCCCGTGGTGGCGGCCAGGCGCAGCAGGGCACGGCGGGGAAGGAGGCGCTCAGCCATCCGTGGACGGTAGACCGGAGCGCTCCAGGGCCCGGCAGGCCTGGTCACAGGCCCGGGCCAGGTCGGCAGCAGAGCGGCCGCTCAGCTGCCAGAGCAGGGCCATCCCCCCCGCCCCCACGCCCTCCTTCACGTAGCCCCGCTCGTAGTCCGCCAGGGCGGGATGGATCGGATCGGGGAAGCGCAGATCGGCCGCAAAGGCGAGAGGCTCCACCCCCCAGCGCGCCCCGATGCGCCGCAGCAGCAGGGGCAGGTCGCTGCCGGCCTCGTCCGCCACCCAGGCCGTGGTGCCGACGGCCGCCGCGTCCGCGAGGGCGGGCCGGAGCGTCAGCGGGGCCAGGGCCAGAGCCAGAGCCAGCACCGCGGCCATCTGGCTGCCCCCGGCCAGCATCACCGGCAAGCCGGCAGCAGCGGCGGCGAGCAGCAGTCCGGCGGCAAGCGGCTGCATCGGATCGCCCACCGCCGCCACCACGGCCAGGGGATCGGCGGGGCGGCCGGCCGCCAGGCCCCGCGCCACCAGTGCGGCCTTGTGGGCATGGGCAGGGGCGTGAAGGCTGCCGCTCACCAGCCCTTCAGCCTCCACGCCGAGCCCCCGAAGCAGGGCCAGCGCCGTGGTGGTGCCCCCCGGCACGCACTCGGCCAGCAGCAGCGGCTGCGATCCGGAACGCTGGGCGAGCCGCTCCCCCCAGCGCCGGCCCAGGGCCAGCAGATGGTCCACCCGCCGGGGCGCCATCGCCGCGCCCCCGCTCAGGCAGGCGGCCGGTCCATCGCCGGCGGGGGACCCCGGCCGCAGGTGGGGCACGGCGGGGGCCACGGGACAGCCCAGATCCACCACCAAGGGCGCCAGCCCCAGCTCCCTCACCACCACATGAGCGATCAGGGCCGGCGACACCCCCGCCGGCAACGGCGGCAGGGCATGGGGCAGATCCGCCTCCGGACCGAGGAGCAGCAGTTCGGCATCGGCGGCGGCGGTGCGCCGCCGCGACTCCGGCGTTGCCCCTGCGGCCGAGATCCCAGGAACCTCGGCGGTGAGGGTGGCGGCCAGCAGCAGCAGCACCCGGGTGTCCGCCCACGCGCGCGACCAGCTCTCCTGCCAGGCCGCCGCGGCGCCCGCATCACCGGCCAGGCGGCGGAGGAGTTTCAAAGGGGGTCGAGAGCCACCAGCGAGCGCAGCAGGGGAGGGGGTTCGCTGATCGGCGCCTTCAGACGCGGGAAGATCCAGTAGGCCACCGCATGCAGACACAGAACCACGAGCAGGTTCTGGATCAGCACCAGCAGCAGGGCCGCCATCTGCACCTGGGCCAGGTCGAGGCCGGGACCGAGGCCGAGAAGGCCCGCCAGACGATCCAGCAGACCAGCGGCGGCTGTGGTGATCACCACCCAGAGGTTGTCGCCCACCAGCACCGACAGCACCGCCACCCGCACCAGGAACCCGGCAGCCCCGATCAGCGCCCCCAGCGGCAGGGTGATCCACCAGCTGAGACGGCGACGCCAGCCCCAACCCAGCCAGAGGGCCAGCAAGCCGTAGGGGAAGAGCACCAGCGGACCGCGGATCGGCCCCATCAGGGCCACCAGCAGCAGGGTGGTGACCACCATGCCCTCCAGGGCACAGCGGCCGCCGTGGCGGAGCTGCAGCAGGGCGAGCGGCAGGGGCAGGGCCAGGCGGAACAGGGGGCTGCCCACCGGCAGGTAGTAGAGGGCCACCCACAGCAGGGC
>JBJTUJ010000004.1:0-3826 GCA_046080685.1 Cyanobium sp.
GGGTGGCCCAGCGCCAGCTGGTGAACCGCTGGCTGGCGGATCTGGGCTGGCCCGAGTTCCAAGGCTGCAACGCCTGTCAGAAGACCTGGGGGGACGGGCCTTATGGGCGCGAGCGCGCCTTCTACGGGGATCAGCTGGAGAACCGCAACCGGCTGAGCACCGATGCCACGGCCCGTCTCCTGCATGCGGTGATCGCAGGTGCTCTGGTGTCCCCCCCGGCCTGCCGGCGGATGCGGGAACTGCTGCGCCGTTCGCTGGATCCGCAGGACCGGGCTGCCGATCCCGAGAACCAGGTGGACGGCTTTCTTGGCGCCGGCCTGCCCACCGGCGCCAAGCTCTGGAGCAAGGCAGGCTGGATGAGTCAGGCCCGCCACGACGCGGCTTACGTGGAGATCGAGGGGGCGGATCCCTTCCTGCTGGTGGTCTTCAGCGAGGGGAAGCGCTGTGCCCGCGACGAGGCCCTGCTGCCGGCCATTGCCCGCGCCCTGCGATCCCATCCCGTGGAATCGCCTCAGGGCTGAATCCCAAGCCATAGAAAACCCCCGGACCTCAGCAGGCAGTTCCGGGGGATTCGGGCAACGGAGAGGGAGGGATTCGAACCCTCGACAGAAGTTGCCTCCTGTAACTCCTTAGCAGGGAGCCGCTTTCAACCACTCAGCCACCTCTCCAGCGGCTCGACGACTTTACCTGACCATCCCGCCCCGTTCTCCCTGCTGCTCACTCGCCCCGGAACAGCCGCTGCACCCTGCGGCTGTCGACGTTCACGAGCAGTTCGTAGGCGATGGTGCCGGCCCGCTCGGCCACTTCCGCCAGCTCCAGCCGCTGGCCCTCGTGGGCTCCGAAGATCAGCACCTCGTCGCCCACGCCGGCGTCGGGCGCCGGGTCGAGGTCGATGGCCATCGAATCCATCGACACACGCCCCAGCACCTGCACCCGGCGGCCATGAACCAGCACCTCGCCGCGGTTGGAGCTGCGCCACGGCACACCGTCGTTGTAGCCGGCGGCCACGATGCCGATCCGCTGCTCCTCGGCCTCCACCGCGTAGGTGCCGTTGTAGCCCACCCGTTGGCCGCGGCGGCGCACCGCCACCTGGGCCAGACGGCTGACGAAGGCCACGGCCGGCTCCAGTTCGATCGCCTCGGCGACCGCGGGGGAGGGGGCGATGCCGTAGAGCCCCAGGCCCAGCCTCACCATGTCGTGGCGGGAGGCGGGGAAGCGCACGGCTCCGGACGTTGCGGCGGCATGGATCACCAGCTCCTCTTCCCCCTCGGCCCGGATCGCCGCCACGGCGGCATCGAACGTTGCCAGCTGGGCGAGGGTGAGCGCGTCGGCGGCCGGGTCGTCGGCACCGGCCAGGTGCGTCATCACCCCCGTCAGACGGGTCACGCCGGAGCCCCGCAGCAGCCGGACCGCCGCCAGGGCCTCCTCCGGGGCCACCCCCAGGCGCCCCATGCCGGTGTCGATCTCGAGATGCACCTCACAGCAGGCGTCCATGGCCCGCATGGCCTCCACCAGCGTCCGGGCGAATGCCAGTGAGTACACCACCGGGGTGAGCCGGTAGCGCACCACCTTGTCGACTTCCTCCATGTCCATCAGCATCACCAGTACCGGCAGGTGCACGCCGGAGCGGCGCACCGTGGCTCCTTCGTCGGCGGCCGAGACGCCGATCCAGTCCACGCCGACCTCCTGCAGCGCAATCGCCAGTCGGGCGAGCTCGGTGCCGTAGGCCCATGCCTTGAGTACCGCAAGGATCGCCACCTCGGGACCGCAGAGGGCACGGAACCGGGCGATGTTCTCGCGGATCGCCCCCAGATCCACCAGGAACCGTCGCGGCGCCATCGACTCCCAGACGGCGCAGGCGGCGGCGGCCAGCCCCTGACGGGCCGGTCCCTTCAGCAGCAGGGTGTCGCCCGGGCGGGCCAGATCCCGCAGGGCATGGCGCAGCTCATCCCCGTCCGCCAGCTCCAGCGCCGGGCTTTCGGCCAGCAGGGACCGCCAGGCTTCCGCCGTCTGCCGGCGGGCCGGGTGAGGCAGCAGCAGCAGGTGGCTGAAGCCCCTCTCGGCCGCCAGCCGGCCGATCAGGGCATGTTCGCTGGCTTCACGGCTGCCCAGCTCACCCATGCCGCCGAACACGAAGATGCGGCGGCCCTGGGTCTGGGGACCGGCGGCCACCGCCTCGAGGGCGGCTTGCACCGAGAGGGGATCGTCGGCGGCGGTGTCGTTCACGATCGTGATGCCGTCCGGCGTGCGCCAGGTCTCCATGCGGGTGGGCCCGAAGGAGAAGTCCTCCAGGGCGCTGAGGATGGCGTCCACCGCCACACCCAGCCGCCGGGCAGCGGTGATCGCGATCACCAGGTCGTCGGCCAGGGGGGCGGAGCGGGTGCGCACGGTGAGCTGCTCGATCCGATCCCCGAAGGCAAGGGTGAGCACCTGCCCGGCGGGAACCTGCCGCCGGCCAACCTCCCGGGGGTCCTCGCGCCCCGCAATCAGGCTGGGGCAGGGCAGGGGATGGGCGGCCACCAGCGGGTCGTCGGGCACGATCACCCAGCCGCTGGCGGGCACATCCCGGAACAGGCGCAGCTTCTCCTGCGCCGTGACCTCCCGACTGCCGAATCCGGCCAGGTGGGCCAGTCCCACGTTCACCAGGACCCCATGGTCGGGTTGGAGGATGGCGGCGATGCGGGCCATCTCGCCCGGCGCCGAGACCCCCGCCTCGAACACGCCGATCTCGGTGCCGGCCGGGGCCGCGAGCACCGCCAGTGGCACCCCCACCTGGCTGTTCCAGCTCCCCGGGCTCGCGGAGACCCGCCAGCGGGTGGCCAGCAGGGCGGTGAGGGCGTTTTTGACCACGGTCTTGCCGTTGCTGCCGGTGATCGCCACCACCCGCGGGATGTGGTGCTGGCGATGCCAGGCAGCGAGTTTCTGCAGGGCCTCCAGGGGGTCCTCGACCACCAGCAACGCACCCCGTCCCTCCCCGGCAAGGGCGTCGAGCCGATCCCGGTGAACCACGGCGACAGCGGCCCCAGCCTCCAGAGCGGTGGCGACGAAGGCATGGCCATCGTGCAGACGGCCGGTCAGGGCGATGAACACGTCGCCGGGCTGGACCCGGCGGGAATCGATGCTCACCCCCCGCAGGGGCGTCTGCTGATCGGCAGGGGCATCCACGCCCAGGAGCCGTCCGCCGAGCAGTTCGGCCAGCGTTGAGAGGGGGGGGAGCGCCATCGCGCCGCAACGCTAGCCAGCCGGTCGCGGCCGACACCGTCGAGCTGCGGGATGCTGCCTAACATGTCGCACAACCGGGCGAACGGGCATGGGCCACGTTCTCGTACTCAATGCCTCCTACGAGCCCCTGAACATCACCACCTGGCGGCGGGCGATGGGCCTGTTGCTCAAGGGCAAGGCCGAGGGTCTCGAGCACGACCGCAGCCGGCCGATCCGCCCCGACCATCTCCTGCCCACGGTGATCCGCCTGCGCCATTTCGTGCGGGTGCCCTACAAGCCGCTGCCCCTCACCCGCCGCAACGTGTTCCAACGGGATGGCCACGTCTGCCAGTACTGCGGCAGCGCCGGGGAGCCCCTCTCGATCGACCATGTCTTCCCCCGCAGCCGCGGCGGCGGTGATGTGTGGGAGAACGTGACCACCGCCTGCCTCCCCTGCAACGTGAGCAAGGGCAACCGCACGCCACGGGAGGCGGGCATGCGCCTGCGGAAGGAGCCCCGCCGCCCTGTGAGCGGGCTGGCCTTCGAGGCCCATCGGCAGATCCACGCCGGCCGCCACCAGGAGTGGGCCAAATACGTGATCGGGTTCTGAGGGCAGCCGATCCGG
>JBJTUJ010000005.1:0-6681 GCA_046080685.1 Cyanobium sp.
TCGAGGGCTTCGGCACCGCTGATTTCGGGATCGGCCGCGAGATGGCGGGGGCTGTCCTGCTCCACCGCGGACATCCGGCTGAGCAGGAGGCTGAAGCGCATGTCCCAAGGGCCGTCGGAGCGGATGGTAGGCCGCGCCGGGTGGCCGTGACGCCGGACGAAGCTTGGATCCCAGGCAGGAACCCAGTGCCGTGGAGCCAGAACGGCAACCTGCGGCAGGCAGGAGCTGATCGGCAGCAAAGGGATGACTAAGCTACAACTAAGTCATAGGCACTCCCCATGGATCCCGCGCCGGAGCGCCTGGTGAATGTGCATCAGGCCAAGACCCATCTCTCCCAGTTGCTCCAGGAGGTGGAGCAGGGCCAGGAGGTGGTGATCGCTCGCTCCGGAGTGCCGATCGCCCGCCTGGTGGCCTGGACGCCGCCGGGAAATGCCGTGGCTGCGCCAGGGGGGATGCGGGGCCGGATCGAACTGGCGGACGACTTCGATGCGCCGCTGGATTCTCTGTTCGCGGCGCTCCGGTGACGCGCCTGCTGCTGGACACGCACCTGGTGCTGTGGTGGCTCGGTGGGGATCAGCGACTGCCGCCGGAGGCGGTGGAGCGGGTGCAAGCGCCGGAGACCGAGGTGTTCGTGAGTCAGGTCTCCCTGTGGGAGATGGCAATCAAGTGTTCGCTGGGTCGGCTGCGGGTGGAACTGTCGGAGCTGGAACGTCAGGTGCCGCGCCAGGGCTTTCAGTGGCTGCCTCTCCGCAACCGCCATCTTCTGGCCGTGGCCGAGCTGGAGACCTTTACCGACCACCGCGATCCCTTTGATCGGCTGCTGGTGTGCCAGAGCCGGGTGGAACCTCTGCTGCTCCTGAGTGTGGATGGGCAGCTGCGGCGCTATGGGGCCACGGTGCAGGTGCTGACCTGAGGATATTCAGGGAGGGCCCAGCCGACCCTCACCCCTGACGCTCCCATTGCCAGCGACCACCTGCTTGCTCTCCTGGGTTCGGCTCAGGAGGGCAGACAGGTGAGCACCAGTTGGTCGCGGTGCACCACCGCGTCGACCGCCGTGCCCAGCTGCCGCCGCACCTCCTCGCTGCTCAGCCCCACGATCCGCCGCAGCTCCTCGCTGCTGAAGCTGCTCAGCCCCCGACCCAGCTCCCGGCCATCGCTGGAGAGCAGCCGCACCGGCTCGCGGCGGCCGAAGTCCCCCTCCACGGCGGCGATGCCCACCGCCAGCAGGGAGGCGCCCCGCTCCAGCAGCGCCCGCTCGGCGCCCGCATCCACCCGCAGGCTGCCCTTGGGCAGCAGGGCATGGGCCAGCCAGCCCTTGCGGTCGGTCAGGGGGCTCGGGCTCGGGTGAAACACGGTGCCCACGGGCTCGCCCGCCAGCAGGGCCGCCAGCACCGCCGGATCGCGGCCATCGGCGAGCCGCACCCGGATGCCGCTGGTGGTGGCGATGCGGGCCGCCGACATCTTGGTGGTCATGCCGCCGGTGCCCCAGCGGCCGCCGCCGCTGGCCCCCTCGGAGAGGCGCGCGAGCTCGGCCAGGTCGCGCACTTCGGCGATCGGCTGCGCGTCTGCGTCGGTGCGGGGATCGCCGGAATAGAGCCGATCGATGTCGGTGAGCAGGATCAGCTCGTCGGCGCCGATGGCAACCGCCACCAGGGCGGAGAGGGTGTCGTTGTCGCCGAAGCGCAGTTCATCGGTGGCCAGCGTGTCGTTCTCGTTGACCACCGGCACCACGCCCCAGGCGAGCAGCTGCTCGAGGGTGCGAGCGGCGTTGCGGTAGCGGCGGCGGGAGGCGAGATCGCCGCGGGTGAGCAGCACCTGAGCGACCCGCAGTCCCCGTACGGCGAAGGCGTCCTGGTACAGGGCCATCAGCCGGCCCTGGCCCACGGCGGCGGCGGCCTGCAGGGCCACCACCTCGGTGGGACGGCGCCCATGGCCGAGCGCCTCACAGCCCAGGCCCACGGCTCCGCTGGTCACCAGGGCCAGGCTGTCGCCCAGGCGTTGCTGCCGCGCCATGGTGGCCGCCAGATCGGCGATCACGGCTGCCGTGGGGCGCTCGCTGTCGCCCCGCAGCAGGCTGGTGCCCACTTTGATCACCCGACGGAGTCCCATCAGCTCCGTGCTCCTCCCATCCAGCGGGCCATGCGCAGCTCCAGCTTCTGCAGGCGGTCCTGCCGGCATGGATCGCCCTGCGGATCAATCGGCTTGACCAGCACGGTGTAGAGGCCCATGCGGTTGCCGGCCAGCACGTCGGTGAACACCCGGTCGCCCGCCAGGGCCACTTGCGGGGCAGGGATGCCCAGCTGCTCCAGCACCCGGCGCAGCGCGCTGCGCCGGGGCTTGCCCGCGGAGGTGGTGAAAGGCAGCCCCAGCTGCTCGGCCACCCCGCCGATGCGTTGGCGGCAGGGGTTGTTGCTGAGCAGGTGGATCGGCATCTCTCCGGCCGCATGCCGCAGCCACTGCTCGGCCGCCGGCGGCAGGGTGGCGTGCCGGCGGGGCAGCAGGGTGCGGTCCACATCCAGGACCAGCCCGCGGATGCCCCGCTCCTGCAGGGTCTCCAGTGGGAGATGGGCCAGGGTGGTGCCGGGCATCCAGTCGGGGACGAGCAGCTCGCTCAGCAGCATCAGCTGTCCGACTCCCGCTCATCCAGCTCGGCTTCGATCCGGGGCTGGACACGCTCGAACTCCTCCCCCTCCACCAGCACCCCTTCGCCGCCTTCGATGCGGGCGACGACGAAGAAGGGATCCAGGGGGATGTAGAGGCCGTATTCCTGCTCATCGGCAAGGAAGCTCACCAGCAGCTCGTAGGTTTCGCTTTCCTCATCGCCGTCCTCGTCGTCATCCAGGTCGTCGGGATCGGGTTCCTCCAGTTCGCCGCTCACCGTGAGGGTGACCGCCGAGCGCACCAGGGTGAGGTCGTGTTCCTGCAGCACCACATCGGCCACCGAGAGGATCGGCTCGCTGGCCTCCAGGGTCTCGATCAGTTCCGGATCCTCGTCGTCGCGCAGGCGGAACAGGCACACCGGGGTGTCGACCGGGGTGAGCAGGGCGTAGTCATGGCCGTCGAGCGGAATGAGCTGCTCAAGAAAGCAGAGCAGTTGGCGCCCGTGGCCATCGCGCACCAGAACGGTGGGAACGTCTCCGGAGCCCGGCAGGGTGGGGGAATCGGCACTCATGAAAGCCAGGCGGTGGGAATCAGGGTGGATCAGCGACCGCTGCCGGGCACGGACCGTCCTGCAGCCATTGTTCCAGCAGCAGGGCGGCGGCGGCACTGTCGAGGCGTCCACTCCGGTCGCCATGCAGGCCGAAGCGCGCCGCCGCCGCCCAGGTGCTGGCATGCTCATCCACCCACTCCAGGGAAATGGGCCTGCCGGCAGCCGCCAGCGCTTCCGCCAGCCGCTGCCCGTAGCGTCGGCAGTGGCGGGCCTGGCCGGTGGGCTGCTGGTGGGCGTCGAGGGGCAGCCCCACCACCAGCGCCTCGACGCGACGGTCGCGCACAAGCGTGAGGATGTGCTGAACGTCCTGCTCAAACGGGCCCAGGGCCAGGGCGGGCAGGGGGCTGACGACCACCCCGAGGGGATCGCAGCCGGCCAGGCCGATTCGCCGCCGGCCCACGTCGAGCGCGAGGGCGGAGCAGGGGAGGGGCCGGGCCACTTAGCGGGCCACCTAGCGGGCCACCTAGCGGGGCACCACCGGCGTGGGGAGTGGGCGGCGGCGGGGCTGCAGCTGCTCGAGCACCGCCTCGATCCGGCGGGCGGCACCCCGGGCGCCCTGACCCTCCTGACGACGCCAGACGCTGCGTGCCATCAGCACCTGCTCACCGCGGGGCTCGGCCCCCAGCCCCTCAAGCCAGCTGCGGCGGGCGTCATCACCAGCTTCGGCCTGCAGCCAGAGCGCCTCGGGGGAGTGGGCGGCGATCCGGCGCAGCAACCGCTCGGTGGCGGGCCCCAGCAGATGACCCCAGCCCGGATGCAGGCTGAACTCCACCAGGTGGCCGCCGGCGGGATGCTCCTCCAGGCGTCGCACACCCGCCACGGCCTGGTTGCGGCTGGGATCCACCAGCATCCAGCCCCATCCCTGGCTCTGGTCGAGCAGATCCTCGACGCGCCGATCCAGCAGCTGACGCAGCTGGGCCGGGCAGGCCGCCTGCTCGAGATGCCAGAGCAGGGAAGCGGTGCGGCGGTTCAGTTGGCGGAGCTGCAGATCGGCGGCCGGGCCGATCGCCGCCTGGGCCTCCTGATCGGGGGCGACAGCGGGAGGCTGCCAGCGCCAGAGGCAGTCGGTGCGCAGGGGCTGGAAGCCCTGTTCCCTCAGCGCCGCCGGCAGGGCGGTGTCGGCGGCATCGACGGTGGCGATCCAGCTGGCCGCACCCCGGGCCCGCTGGATCGCCTCCTGCAGCAGGCCGATGGTGACGGCCCGCCGGCCCGGGCACAGCCGGGCCTCGCCGGCTTCGCCGCTGAGCAGGAGGTGTTCCACCTGCCAGCAGCTGCCGCTGCGGTTGAGTCGGCGACTGCCGATCAGCCCCAGGGCATGGGAGCGACCCTCCGGATCGCGGCCGAGGGCGAGCAGCACCTGGGGAGCCCGAGGACGGCGTGGCGACACCGCACTCATCAGCCGATCGGGCAACGCCAGCAGCAGGGCGCGCTGGGCCAGCGGCTGGATGGACACCAGCGCCGGATCATCGAGCAGGGGCAGGTGCCAGCCCTGCAGCGGTTCCACGCTCCATACAGGGGTCCAGGCAGGCGGAGGGACCCCCTCTCCGGGAGCCCGCTCTGCTGCTCCTGCCGGTGTCGGTGCCGGCGTGGTCGCCGAGGGCATGGGCACGGGGAGGTTGGGAACGGAAAGGACGGCGGGATATGCCGCCATCCTAGGCAGCGAATCAGGCCGGACGGACCAGCACCAGGGGGGTGCGTTCGTTGGCGTTGCCGGCGGGGTTGGGGCGAAGGGCACGCTGAAGCAGCTCCTCGTCGCAGCCAGGGCTCGCTGCCAGGACCTTCACCCGGCCCAGGTCGTTCACATCCACCACGGCGATGCCCACGCCCAGGTCGCGGGCGGCGCTCATGCAGAAGCCCTCCGGATCGGCGGGCCCGAGCACGATCGTCTGGTCGTAGGGGGGGGTGGTGCCGGTGATGTCGTCGATCAGGCGGGCCTGGTCACCGGCGAGGCGGTAGAAGCCGCCCTTGCTGCCCACCAGCTTGAGGGCGGTGCCGGCCAGCCAGGCGCAGAGCACGCGGGCTGGGCCGACGACGTCGATCAGGCTCTGGAGCCCGCAGGCGGTGGCCAGGCTGCTGGTGGGATGGAAGACGCGGCACAGCAGCCGGGCGAGCATCGAAGGCTCCACCGTGGATGGATGGTGGTAGCGGCCCTGCATCACCGCCAGGGGTGTCTCGCCGATGGTGAGGATGTCGCCGCTCTGCAGAACGCCGCCGCCGTAACGACGCAGCACCTCGAGGGGATCGTCGAGCACCCCCAGCAGGTGGGTGCGCAGCGGCAGCACCCGGCAGGCCTCGCCGTCGCGCCAGGGGGCCAGGGCGGGATTGAGGGGATCGGGTTTCTGCACCGGCACCAGGATCCCGTGGCGGCGGTGCAGGCGGCCGAAGGGGCCGTAGTTCATCCAGTGCAGGTCGATCCAGAGGGTGTCGAGCAGGCCTTCGAGATCCACCCCCGCCGGGCCGCACAACTGCAGACGCAGCCTGGCACCAGTGGACTTTCTCCCCTTGACGATGTAGGCGGACCAGTAGCCGTCGGGCCTTGCCTCCTCATCGGGATGGAGGGGGGTGATGTGGGTGACGGTGCGCAGCTCGGCGAGATCGCTGCGGCCGAGCAGCACGGGTTCCACCCGGATCTCCGGCACCATTACCTCCATGCGCGCATGGGGGTTGCGGATCGTGATCTCTCCTGTCACCTCCAGGCCCTGGGCCCGACGCCGCACCGTGAAGGGACCGGGGATCAGCTGCAGGGGGGAGGCCGGCCTCAGGCGGTGACGCAGCTCCAGCCAAAGCAGAGTGAGGCCGAACAGCAGCAGCAGGACCAGCAGGAGGGAGGCGAGGAACGGCAAGCCTGAAACCCAACAGGGCGCGAACGGCCGGAGCGTAGATGGGGGGGTGGCCCTAGGTTCCCCTGAATGGCACCGGAGCGGCCACTGGCATGCGCAAGATCTTTGTCCTGGACACCAACGTCCTGCTCCATGACCCCCAGGCCATCACCCGCTTCGAGGACAACCACGTGGTGGTTCCGATCGAGGTGGTGGAGGAGATCGACCGCTTCAAGCGCGATCCCTCGGAGAAGGGGCGAAACGCCCGCCAGGTCTCGCGTCTGCTCGATGAACTGCGGGAGCGGGGCAACCTCTCCGAGGGGGTGCCGATCGAGGAGAGCAGCGGCGGCACCCTGCAGGTGGTGTTCTGCCGCAGTGAGACCCTGGCCCAGCTGCCGCCTGAGCTGAAGTCCGGGAACGGCGACAACAACATCCTTGCAGTGGCCCTCGAGCAGAGAATGCACGAGGTGATGGGCAGCCAGCCCCCCGTGGTGCTCGTCACCAAGGACACCAACCTGCGCATCAAGGCCGATGCGGTGGGGCTGATCGCCGAGGACTACACCACCGACAAGGTCGATCTCGCCGATCTCTATCCGGGCTTCTGCGAGCTCTGGGTGAGCGCCGACCAGATTGACCGGGTGAAGGGAGAGG
>JBJTUJ010000006.1:0-3886 GCA_046080685.1 Cyanobium sp.
CCGGTAGCTGTTGGAGGAGTGGCCGGCGCTGATGCCCTTGCTCACGATCGTGGAGCGGGTGCGCGGGCCCACATGGATCATCTTGGTGCCGGTATCCGCCTGCTGCCGGTTGTTGGTGAGCGCCACGGAATAGAACTCGCCCACCGAATCGGCCCCCTGCAGCACGCAGCTGGGGTACTTCCAGGTGATCGCCAAACCGGTTTCCACCTGGGTCCAGCTGATGCGGCTGCGATCGCCGCGGCACTGGCCCCGCTTGGTCACGAAGTTGTAGATCCCGCCCACCCCGTTCTCATCACCGGCATACCAGTTCTGCACGGTGGAGTACTTGATCGAGGCGTCGTCGAGCACCACCAGTTCCACCACAGCCGCGTGCAGCTGGTTGGTGTCGAACATCGGCGCCGTGCAGCCCTCCAGATAGCTCACCGACGCGCCCTCTTCGGCCACGATCAAGGTGCGCTCGAACTGCCCCGTGTCGCCGGAGTTGATGCGGAAGTAGGTGGAGAGCTCCATCGGGCACTCCACCCCCTTCGGGATGAACACGAACGAGCCGTCGCTGAACACCGCCGAATTGAGGGCGGCGAAATAGTTGTCGTTGCCGGGAACCACGGTGCCCAGATACTTCTCGATCAGCTCCGGATGCTCCTTCACCGCCTCGGAGATCGAGCAGAAGATCACGCCGTGCTCGGCCAGCTTCTCCTTGTAAGTGGTGGCGATCGAAACGCTGTCGAACACCGCATCCACCGCCACGTTGGAGAGGCGCTTCTGCTCGCTCAGGGGAATGCCGAGCTTTTCGAAGGTTTCCAGCAGCTTGGGATCCACCTCATCGAGGCTGGCCTTCTTCTCCTGCTGCTTGGGTGCCGCGTAATAGATGATGTTCTGATAATCGATCACCGGGTAGCCCAGCGCCGCCCAGTCCGGCTCCTCCATCTGCAGCCACTGGCGATAGGCGCGCAGGCGGAAGTCGAGCAGGAAGGCAGGCTCCTCCTTCTTGGCGGAGATCAGGCGAACGACATCCTCGCTCAGGCCCTTGGCGATCTTCTCGGTTTCAATGTCGGTGACGAAGCCGTACTTGTACGGCTGGCTCACCAGTTCACCAACGCTGGCGCTGCTCATCAATCCACCTCAGCTCGATGTATGGGCCTTGATTTCCTCGATGGAAATCGTTTGGGTCTCGCCCCGGAAGGGATTGTCTTCGGTGAGGAAGAGCATGCAGTGGCATTCCTTGCGCTCCCGCATCGGCACGCAGGGGCAGTTCCAGAACGCCTGGGCCACCTCCGCCTCCTTGTCCTCGTAATGGCGGCAGGGGCAGAGGGCGCCGCCCAGCTCGTCCTTGTGGCGGGCGAGCCCTTCGAGAACCACCGCCGTGACGCCCGGATCGCTACAGAAATAAGTGCCGGTGCGCTGGGCATAGGTTTCCGCGAACTTGCGGATCACTTCCAGGCTGTCGGAACCCGAGGGCGTGGCGGTGGCTTCGGACATGGGCAGGACAGCGAGGGGTGACGGGAAAGCGGACTCGCGGGCACCCCGGCGCAGGCGGGCGGGGGAGTTACGAAACACTTTGGTTTCGTTACCAGGGAGCCTAGGGCAACGCAGCGGAGCCTGTGGGCGAGGGCCCATTGTGACCTGCGCCCGGTCCGGCGTCTCCGATATCGGGCCACGCCAGCCCCAGAGACTGTTCCTGCGTGGCATGGTGTGGGCGTCAGGCGCCAGTCATGGGCACCCCTTCCCGCACAACCAGCAGCCCGGCACCCACCCGCGACGGTGTTTTGTCCCTGTTGCTGCGCCTGGGTGAAGCCACCGCCGCCGACTTGGCCGAGGCATTGGGCGTGTCCGTGCAGGTCACCCGCCGCCATCTGCGCGGCCTGGAGGAAGAGGGCTTCGTGGAGGCCAGCCCCAGCGCTGAAGGCCCCGGCCGGCCCAGCAACCACTGGCGGCTCACCGATGCCGGCCACCACCGCTTCCACGACGGCAGCGAAACCTTCGCCCTGGGCCTGCTCCATTCGATCGCCTCATCGATGCCCGGCGATGCGATCGAGGGGCTGCTCCAGAGCCAGGCCGATGAAAAGGCTGCCGACTACCGCTCACGCATCGGTCTCGGCCCGCTGCACGAGCGGCTGGAGCGGCTGGTGGAACTGCGGCGGGTGGAGGGCTACGTGGCCGAACTGCGGCCCGATCCCGAGGGCGACGCCTGGCTGATCAACGAGTACCACTGCTCGGTGATGCGGATCGCCGAGGAGTTCCCCGTGGTCTGCGACCAGGAACTGCAGCTCATCCGCCGCACCTTCCCCGACTGCCACATCGAGCGCATCCACTGGCGGCTCGAGGAAGGCCATTCCTGCGGCTTCCGCCTCACGCCGCTCCCCGGCTGACGCCGTGCTCCAACCGGAGGAACTGGCCGAGCTGGAGGCCACCCTGCTGCCGGCCCTCGAGCGTCACCACCTGCGCCTGCTGGCCCACGGCCTGCGCACCCTGCAGGCGATCGCCGGCCGCCGCGATGGCCCCTGCCCCGATCCGGCCGCCATCGCCGCCTGGTGCACAGGTCAGCCCCTGATCGCATCCGACCCCGGCTTCGCCGAGGCCTTCCGCAGCCAGATGGCGAGCGCGGCCATCCAGCTGGAATCGATCGCCGCTGAAGAGGGCAAGCCCCCGCTCCAGCTGAGCCTCGACGAACTCGCCCGCTGGGCGGTCCGCCAGGCCGATGAGCGCCTCAGCTCCGCCACGGCAGCAGTCCCACCACCAGGCTGACGCCGCCCAGCGCCACCAGCGCCGCGATCACCCCCAGGAGTCCGGGCCGGTCGCCATCGAGGCGCGCCAGGGGCAGGGCCATCACCGGCGCCGTGGCCAGCAGGGCCACCGCCAGCCCGCCCGGCAGGCCCGCCAGGGCGGTCTGCTGCAGCACGATGCCGGCGCTGGTGCCCAGCAGGGTGGCCGTCAGCAGCACCGGCCAGCGCGGACGGGCGGGCCGGGGTCTGCGGCGCGGGGCGATCAGCCCCGGCAGCAGCGGCAGCAGCACCAGCGAGGCCGCCGCCAGGCGCACCGTGGCGGCCTGCAGCGGCGTCGGCCCCCCGTCGGTGAGGGCGGCCCGCGAGAGCAGGGCGCCGGCGCTGCCGCACACCAGCGCCCCCAGGGCCAGCAGCACCCCGATCCCGGGCCGCTCCCCCGGCAGCAGCGGCGCCGGCCCCTCGGAGCCGCTGCGCACCACCAGCAGCACCGCCAGGCTGATCAGGGCCAGCCCCAGCCACTGCGCCGGCCCCGGCACCTCCCCCAGCAGGACCATGCCCGCCAGGGCCGTCACCGCCGGGCCGCCGGCATCGAGGGTGAGGGTGCGGCGCGTGCCCAGCCGGCGCAGGGCCGCGAAGAACAAGCCATCCCCCAGGGCGATGCCCACGATCCCGCTCAGGGCCAGCAGCGCCAGGCTGCGCGGCGAGGCCTGCCAGGGGCCTGCCAGCACCAGGGGCAGCTGCAGGCCCACCGCCAGCAGGTTCTTCAGCAGGTTCAGCTGGCCGGCGCCCAGGGAGGTGGGCAGCCGCCGCCACAGCAGGCTGGCCATCGTCCAGCAGAGCGCGGCAGCCAGGGCCGCCGCCGCCGCAACGGGATCGACGGGGCATCCCGCGGCTGTGCAGACAGGGGCGTTGATGGGGAGCCTCTCGGCGGACCGCTCGGTGGGCCGCTCGGCTTGCGATCATCGCCCCATCCCCTTCGAGCCTGGCCCCGTGAGCGGATCCATCGCCGATGCCATCAGCTTCTTCCGGCTCAGCTGCGGCCGCTGGCGGTCGCAACGCAGCAGCCACCACCTGCTGCATCGCCGCGCCGAGGCCGGCGGCTCCTTCATCGAGGTGGTGGAACTGGCGGCCGACGATCCGCTGCTGATCGCCGTGGCCGGCCT
>JBJTUJ010000007.1:0-6141 GCA_046080685.1 Cyanobium sp.
CAGGGCCGCCATGTTGAGGCACTCGAAGAACTGCCCCACGTTGCAGGTGCCGTCGCCGAAGAAGGCGGCGGTCACGGCATCGCTGTCGGCCTGGCCGAGGGCATCGCGCTTGTAGCGGCTCGTGAAGGCTGCCCCGAGGGCGACGGGAATGCCCTCGCCGATGAAGGCGTAGCCCCCGAGCAGGTGGTGCTCGCGCGAGAACAGGTGCATCGAACCGCCCCTGCCCTTGCTGCAGCCGGTCACCTTGCCGAAGAGCTCGCTCATCACCTCGCGCGCAGGAACGCCGCAGCTGAGGGCGTGGACGTGATCGCGGTAAGTGCTGCAGAACCAGTCGTGCTGGAGCTTCATCGCCCTGATCACCCCGGTGCTCACCGCCTCCTGGCCGTTGTAGAGGTGAACGAAGCCGAACATCTTGCCGCGGTAGTACATCTCCGCGCACTTGTCCTCGAAGCGACGGCCGAGAACCATGTCCCGGTAGAGCATCAGCCCCTCCTCTCGGCTCACCTGAGCCCGCTCAGCCGGGTAGAGGCCCTCGAGCCTCAAGGCATGGCTTCCGGCTTCCGGGGGAGGGCCCGCCGGCTGGGACTGCAGGGAGGCGGCGAGCTCCTGGGTCATCGAATCGGCGTCCGGGGTCGTGGCCCGACTGTAGTAGGTCCGTTCTCCGCAAACTGTTTGGTGCCAACGGCTTCCGGCCAGTACCTGGCGCCGATCGGGGCCGACCGCTCAGCGAACCGATCCAGCGGTGAGAGCGATCGCCTGTCCCTCCTTACACTAGCTCCCCGTCCGTCTGGTACCACGGTTGGAGCTGCCGATCGATCATTTCCGCCTGCTCGGGGTGGGTCCCGGCACGGATGCCCAGACCGTTCTGCATACCTACCACCAGCGCCTCGCCCGGGTTCCCGATCCGGCCTTCAGCCGTGAAACGCTCGAGGCCCGGGCCGAGCTGCTGCGCGCCAGCGCTGACGTGCTCAGCGATCCGCAGCGCCGAGCGGCCTACGAATCCGACCTGACGGCCCTGGTGGGCTCCGGTGAGGAGGTGGTCCCGGCCCTGGACATCGCCTCCTCTAGGGAAGTCGCCGGACTGCTGCTGCTGCTCGAGGCCGACCAGCCCCTGGAATGCTTCGATCTGGCCTGCCGTGCCCTGCAGCCGCCCCAGACCCCGGCACTCGGCAGCAGCCGGGAGTCCGATCTGACCAGGCTGGCTGGCCTGTCCTGCCTGGCGGCGGCCGGTGAGTATCACGCACAGCGCCGCTATGAAGCCGCCGCTCAGACGCTTCAGCAGGGCCTGCAGCTGCTGCAGCGCATGGGCCAGCTTCCGGAGCTGCGCGAGCGGATGAGTCAGGAGCTCGACCGGCTCACTCCCTATCGCGTGCTCGATCTGCTCAGCCGTGATCTTTCCGCGGTCGAGGAGCGCCGCGAAGGCCTCAGCCTGCTCGAGGACCTCGTGCGGCGGCGGGGCGGTCTGGAGGGGTCGGCCGACCCCGGCTTCAGCAGGGAGGCCTTCCAAGCCTTCTTCAAACAGATCCGCAGCTTCCTCACGGTTCAGGAGCAGGTGGATCTGTTCAGCCGCTGGGGTGATGCCGGCTCTCCCGCGGCAGACTTCCTGGCCACGACAGCCCTAACCGCCTCCGGTTTCGTCCAGCGCAAGCCTGAGCGGATCGCCGCCGCCCGGGATCGGCTCGAGGCCAGCGGTCGCAGCGGCATCGACCCTCTCCTGGCCAACCTCCATCTCCTGCTGGGCGACGTGGATGGAGCCCGGGAGGCCTTCGACCGCGGGGCGAGCCGGGAACTGCGCGCCTGGACGGCTCGTCAGAGCGACGATCCCCTGGCCCAACTCTGTGCCTATTGCCGTGACTGGCTCAGCCAGGACGTGCTGCCGGGCTACCGCGACATCGATGCCGATCCCGATCTCGATGCCTTTTTCACCGACCGTGACGTGATCGGCTTCGTGGAGAAGGAGGACCGTCGGGCCGGTCGCTCCTTCCCAGAACCCGGCGATACATCCTTCGGCGGAAGCTTCGATTTCGCCACCTGCCCCGACCCCTCGGACGCCTGGACCTCCAGCGGGGCGTCTTCGTCCTTCGGCCTTTCCGGCAGCTCCGGCCCCCTGGTGCCCCCCCCGGCCTACGACGCCTTCGGTGAACAGTGGGACCATGGCGACGACGCCGGCCATGCCGAGGGGCCTGCACGCCGGCGCCGGCGTCGCCCCCTGCCCGTCCGGGGTCCGCTCTCCCTCCCCTTGCCCTGGCTGATGGGGGGGCTGGCTGCGGCGCTGGCGGCCCTCGCTCTCGGCACCTTGGCACTGCGTCCCCGCACCCCCGTGCCTGCGGCGGCGGGGAGCGCCCGGCCGATCCCGGTGGTTCCCGCCGCCCGTCCCATCCCCACCCCCGCGCCCACCACCCCCCGCCTGGCTGCCGGGGCAACCTCGCCGTCAGCTCCGCCTCCGCCGACGGCCTCGCGTCCCGTTGCCCCGGCCTCCGCTGACGCCAGGCTTCCTCTACAGGTGGCCGCACCGAGCGAGGCCCAGCTGCGCGCTCTGCTCGAGGCCTGGCTCGCGGCCAAGGCCGCCGTGCTGGCCGGTGACACCGCCGCCGTTCCCCTCGATCGCATCGCCCGCGCCCCCGCGGTGCGGCGCCTGGAGGAGGAGCGGCGCGATGACCGCAGCCGCGGTGAACTGCAGAAGCTCGACGTGAAGGTGAAGGATCTGGCGATCGACGAGCGCAGTCCCCAGCGGATCGCGATCACCGCGGAACTTGCCTACAGCGATCGCCGCCTCGACGACCGGGGCCGTGAGGTGGAGCGCACGGCCCCCACCACCCTGCGCAACGTCTACGTCTTTGGCCGCGATGGCGGCACCTGGCGCCTGGCCGCCTCCCACGCCGCCGACTGACGGCAACTCTTCACTCCCCCCTTCTCCCTCCCCATGTTCGACGAGCTTTCCCAGCGGTTCGAGGACGCCGTCAAGGGCCTACGCGGCCAGGCGGCGATTTCCGAGACCAATATCGACGGGGCCCTCAAGCAGGTGCGCCGCGCCCTGCTGGAGGCGGATGTGAGCCTGCCGGTGGTGCGGGAGTTCGTCGACGAGGTGCGCCGCCGCGCCGTGGGGGCCGAAGTGGTGCGGGGCGTCAGCCCCGACCAGAAGTTCATTCAGCTGGTGCATGAGCAGCTGGTGGACACCATGGGTGGGGAGAACGCCCCCCTGGCCCACGCCGACACCGCTCCCACGGTGATCCTGATGGCCGGCCTTCAGGGCGCGGGCAAGACCACCGCCACCGCCAAGCTGGGCCTGCATCTCAAGGAGCAGGGACGCCGGGCGCTGCTGGTAGCCGCCGACGTGTACAGACCCGCGGCCATCGATCAGCTCCAAACCCTGGGTCAGCAGATCGGGGTGGAGGTGTTCAGTCTCGGCAGCGACGCCACGCCGGAAGCGATTGCGGCTGCCGGCCTGGCCCGTGGACGGGAGGGAGGGTTCGACACCGTGCTGGTGGACACGGCGGGCCGCCTGCAGATCGACACCGGGATGATGCAGGAGATGGTGCGGATCCGGGAGGCCGTGCAGCCCCACGAGGTGCTGCTCGTGGTGGACGCCATGATCGGCCAGGAAGCCGCCGAGCTCACCCGCGCCTTCCACGAGCAGGTGGGCATCACAGGAGCGGTGCTCACCAAGCTCGATGGTGACTCCCGCGGAGGCGCGGCCCTCTCGATCCGCAAGGTGAGCGGCGCCCCGATCAAGTTCATCGGCACCGGCGAGAAGGTGGAGGCCCTCCAGCCGTTCCACCCCGAGCGGATGGCCAGCCGCATCCTCGGCATGGGCGATGTGCTCACCTTGGTGGAGAAGGCCCAGAAGGAGGTGGAACTGGCCGATGTGGCGCGCATGCAGCAGAAGCTGCAGGAAGCCAGCTTCGACTTCTCCGATTTCGTGCAGCAGATGCGGCTGATCAAGCGCATGGGCTCCCTCGGTGGCCTGATGAAGCTGATCCCGGGCATGAACAAGATTGACGACGGCATGCTCAAGCAGGGCGAGCAGCAGCTCAAGCGCATCGAGGCGATGATCGGCTCGATGACCCAGTCCGAGCGGGAGAACCCGGATCTGCTGGCCTCGGCGCCCTCACTGCGGCGGCGCATCGCCGGAGGCAGCGGCCACACCCCGGCGGAGGTGGACAAGGTGCTGGCAGATTTCCAGAAAATGCGGGGCTTCATGCAGCAGATGACCCGGGGCGGTGGCATGCCCGGAATGCCGGGCATGGGCGGGGGCTTCCCGGGCATGGGTGGGTTCCCCGGGGGGAGTGCCCCCGCGGCTCCAGGCAGGGGCACCGGTGGCAGGCCCCCCCGCCCACCGAAGCCCGCCAAGAAGCGCAAGGGGTTCGGCGAGCTCTGACGCGTCTCTGGCGTGGGCCGACGGTGGCGGTGCCGGTCAACAGGTACGATCTTCCATCGACCATCCATCAGTAAGGCCACCCATGATCAAGCTCCGCCTGAAGCGGTTCGGGAAGAAGCGGGAAGCGAGCTTCCGCCTCGTGGCCACCAACAGCACGTCGCGCCGCGACGGCCGTCCGCTGGAGGAGCTGGGCTTCTACAACCCCCGCACCAAGGAAACCCGCCTCGATACCGAGGCGATCCGCACCCGCCTCAGCCAGGGCGCCCAGCCCACCGACACCGTCCGCTCCCTGCTTGAGAAGGGCGGTCTGATCACCAACACCGTGCGCCCCGGCGAGATAGTGGGCAAGCAGAAACAGGCCGAGGCCCGTGAGGCCGCCGCCGCCGAGGCCCGCAAGGCAGAAGCGGAAGCCAAGGCCAAGGCTGCCGCTGAAGCTGAAGCAGCCGCCACCGCCGAAGCTGAAGCCGCTGCCCCTGAGGCCGAAGAGGCTTCCGCCGAAGCCTGAGCCAGCCTCCCTCCGCTTCCTCCCAGCCTGGAACTGGGTCGGTCCCTGACGACCAACTCGTAGTTCCCCTGCCCGACCCTGCCGCCGCCCTGGCCCTTGCGGGCCGGGACGAGCACATTCTGCGCCGTCTCGAGGCCCTCACCGGCACCACCCTGGTCCTGCGGGGCCTCGATCTGCAGGTGAGGGGGCGACCCAATCAGCGCCAGCGGCTCGTCGGACTGCTCACCCTGATCCAGCCCCTTTGGCAGGCCTGCGAGGCGATCACCCCGGTCGATCTCCAGAACGCCCTCGCAGCCCTCGACACCGGCCGGGGCGACGAGCATCGTGCCCTTAGCAGCCAGGTGCTGGCCACGAGCCGCAGCGGTCGCCCGGTGCGGCCTCGAACCCTGCGGCAGAAGGCTTTCGTCGAGGCGATCGAGCGGCACGATCTCACCCTGGCGATCGGGCCCGCCGGTACCGGCAAGACCTTCCTGGCCACCGTGCAGGCGGTAAGGATGCTTCAGGAGCGAAGGGTGGAGAGATTGATCCTCACCCGCCCGGCCGTGGAGGCCGGGGAGCGGCTCGGTTTCCTTCCCGGGGATCTCCAGCAGAAGGTCTACCCCTACCTGCGGCCCCTCTACGACGCCCTCAATGCCCTTCTCGGCAACGAGCGCACCGCCCAGCTTCTCGAGAAGGGAACGATCGAGGTGGCCCCCCTGGCCTACATGCGCGGCCGGACCCTGGCCGACTCCTTCGTGATCCTCGATGAGGCGCAGAACACTACCTGCGCCCAGATGCGCATGGCCCTCACCCGCCTGGGTGAGAACTCGCGAATGGTGGTGACGGGCGACACCACCCAGATCGATCTGCCGCCCGGTCAGCTCAGTGGTCTGGTGGAGGCGGCCCAGGTGCTTCAGGGGGTGGAAGGCGTGGCCATCTGCCGGTTCGGGGACGCCGATGTGGTGCGCCACCCGCTGGTGCAGCGGCTGGTGCAGGCCTATGCCAGCCGGGATGCGGGCGGGCGGCCCCGCTGAGGAAGGAGGAGATCCGCACACGCACCCCTGCCACCCTCCGGTGAGGACTGTCAGGATGGAACGAGTCCGATTCCCGATGCCGCCATGCCGGCCAGCAGTAATTTCCAGCAAGCGATCCGCGAGGCCCAATCCGGTGGCCTGGTGGGTCCCAATGTCGTCAACAAGGCCCTGCCCTACGTGGGCGGAGGCATGGTGCTCACCGCCGCCGGTGTGATGGGCGGACTGGCCCTGATGGCCAGCAATGC
>JBJTUJ010000008.1:0-2547 GCA_046080685.1 Cyanobium sp.
CGGTTGTAACTGGCCCACGCCATGACTGGAGAATTCGCCACTGCCTGGTTGCCTTCGGTGTTGGTTCCCCTGGTAGGGATCCTCGGCCCGGCGGTGGCCATGGCCCTGCTGTTCAACGTGATCGAAGCCCGCGACTGAGGCGCCCCGGGTCGCCCCACGGCGCAATCCCAGCGACACCGCTGCCCAGGCTTCCTCGTCACTTCATTCAAGCCCCGTCCTTCCCCACCCCATGACCGTGACCCCCGTCGCCGACCCCACCGTTGGCAACCTGGCGACCCCCGTCAACAGCAGCTACTTCACCAAGGCCTTCCTGAACGCCCTGCCGGCCTACCGGCCTTCCCTCTCTCCCAATCGCCGCGGTCTGGAAGTGGGGATGGCCCACGGCTTCTTCCTCTACGGCCCATTCGCCATCACAGGCCCTCTGCGCGCCACCGAGTACGCCAGCACCGCCGGTCTGCTGGCCACGATCGGCCTGGTCTCCATCCTCACGGTCTGCCTTTCCATCTACGGCACCGCCGGTACCGGGCCGAATGTCCAGCCCGCCGATGCCACCATCGACAATCCCCCGGCTGATCTGTTCACCAAGGCCGGCTGGGCCGAATTCGCCAGCGGCTTCTGGCTCGGCGGCTGCGGCGGCGCTGCCTTCGCCTGGTTCCTCTGCAGCACCGCCATCGTCTCCCCCCTGGTGAACATCGCCGGCGGCGTCTGGAGCGTCGGCTGAGCCTGAGGCGTCCGTCTCAGAACCGTCTGCCTGATCTCTCCTTCGTCCCCCTGGGGATCACCTCAAGCCCCGCCCTTCCAGGGTGGGGTTTTTTGTTGCCCAACGCCCCAGGCTCCACCTCCGAGCCTTCGCCGAACGCCACACGTAGGGGGCAGCGTGGGAGCGGATCAGGGGATGTCCCGGGAGCCGGAACAACCACGAGCATGGGAAGCCAGCTGATGGTGCTGAGGCACATGATCCGTGCCTGTACACCTATGACCCCATGGGAGCTGGGGAGACCTTAGATGACCTTGCAGAGGTAGAGGAGAGGCAGAAAGGCAATCAAAGTGCCTAGCCATGGTTTGCCACCAAGTTGTTCGTGCCTACAGCTGAGCGAGCCGCGGCTGGGGGAGTGAGACCGCGCCCAGGTCCATGTGGCACCTGCGGACGCTACAGAATCCGCAGGAAAACCTGCAACAGCTCAAATCGGCCCTCTGAGGAACCGCAGGGCATCACATGGGCCCATTCCCCCAGCAGAGAGTTGATGAAGCGCTCGGCCTTGCCGTTCGTTCTTGGGGTGTACGGCCTGGTCTTCTTCACCTTCACCGCCAGAGCCTGAACGGCGTTTCGCCAGCCATGGGACTTGTAAGCAAACCCGTTGTCGCTCAGCACCCGGCGGTACACGATCCCCTGAACTTTGAACAAGGCCACTTCACGGCTCAGGAACCCAACCTTCGTAAGCCCCTTCTCTCTTCTGGCAGGGCCTCGTCGTAGGGCCGGCAGGTGGTGTCATCCACTGCCACGTGACCATCTTCCGTAGCCCGCCCCCGGGGAGCTTCCCCTACTCGGACTCCGGGAGCGGATGGAGTGCGGGGTTTGGCGGAGGTGCGTGGGCCGACGGGCTACCAAGCCCGAGGAAGCAGACCGAAGCCAAGCCACGTAAAGCCAGCCAGGCCACGAAAAAACCCCCGGGCCCAGGGGCCGGGGGCATGTCGTCCCTCGAGGGAGGGGGGAGCAAGGGGCTGGGATCAGCCGAACTTGCCGGAGGTGGAGGCGATCAGGAAGGCGGCGTAGGTGAGGACGAAGCCCACGGAGAAGTGAGCCAGACCAACCACACGAGCCTGAACGATCGAGAGAGCCACGGGCTTGTCACGCCAGCCCACCAGGTTGGCGAGCGGAGTGCGCTGGTGCGCCCAGACGATGGTTTCGATCAGCTCCTGCCAATAACCGCGCCAGGAGATCAGGAACATGAACCCGGTGGCCCACACCAGGTGACCGAACAGGAACATCCAGGCCCAGACCGCGAGGTTGTTGGTGCCGAAGGGGTTGTACCCGTTGATCAGCTGGGAGCTGTTGAGCCAGAGGTAATCACGTAACCAGCCCATCAGATAGGTGCTGGATTCGTTGAACTGGGCCACGTTGCCCTGCCAGATGGCAAGGTGTTTCCAGTGCCAGTAGAAGGTCACCCAGGCGACGGTGTTCAGAGCCCAGAAGAGTGCCAGGTAGAAGGCATCCCAGGCCGAGATGTCGCAGGTGCCGCCACGGCCGGGGCCGTCGCAGGGGAAGGAGTAGCCGAAATCCTTTTTATCGGGCATCAGCTTGGAACCCCGGGCATCCAGGGCACCCTTCACCAGGATCAGGGTGGTGGTGTGCAGACCCAGCGCGATGGCGTGGTGCACCAGGAAGTCGCCAGGGCCGATCGGCAGGAACAGGTCGTTGCCGCCGTTGATGGCGTCAATCCAGCCGGGCAGGTAGGCCGCACCGGTGGTGCTGGCGGCGCTGGCCGAGTTGGAGAGCAGCACATCCATGCCGTACATCGCCTTGCCGGAAGCGGCCTGGACGAACTG
>JBJTUJ010000009.1:0-4085 GCA_046080685.1 Cyanobium sp.
CCGTGAGCGATGCCGAAATCATCGAGGGGATCAAGCTGCTGGCCGAAACCGAAGGGGTGTTCACCGAGACAGCCGGTGGCACCACCATCGCCGTGCTGAAGAAGCTGGTGGAGCAGGGCCGGATCGACCCCGGCGAAACCACGGTGGCCTACATCACCGGCAACGGCCTCAAAACCACCGAGGCCGTTGCCGATGCCATCGGTTCGCCCTACACGATCGACGCCCGGCTCGACAGCTTCCAGGAAGCCTGGTCGCGCGCCCAGAGCGCCCACCCCACCACCAGCTGAAAGCCTGTGCCGGGGCCTTGCCCCGGCCTGAGCCCGATCCCTTACCCGCCACAACCTCCCCGCCATGGCCGTTCAGGTTCTGATCCCCACCCCCCTGCAGAAATTCACCGCCGACCAGGCGAGTGTGGCTGTAGATGCCGCCAGCGTGGATCAGCTGCTTCAGGCCCTTGAGGGCCAGTTTCCCGGCATCCTTGCTCGCCTCTGCGACGAGAACGGCAAGCTGCGCCGCTTCCTGAACGTGTATGTGAACAGCGAGGACATCCGCTTCCTCGACAATCAGAGCACCACCCTCAAGGACGGCGATGAGGTGAGCATCGTGCCGGCGGTGGCCGGGGGCTGATCGACGCCCTCCGATCAGAACTGCTGGTGGGGCTGTTCAGAGGTTCCGTTCCTGAGCAACCCCGGCTGCTCCGTTCTGGGCATAGCGTTGCCGCCACGAAACTTCATCGACCCCACGGGTCGACCGACGCCATGACCCAGACCCTCCCCACGGGGGCGACCTTCCAAGACGGGCTGGCCGCCGCCGAGATCTACGACTACCGCCAGGCCGCCAACCCGGTGCGGCCCGGCCTCACCGAACCGATCCCTTATCACGCCTGGCCCGCCGCCCTCCATGCCCGCGGTCCCACGGCGATCCTGCCCCTCGATCTGAGCGGCGAGCTCGGTTGCCCGGGTCCGGCCACCAGTCCCGCGCTGGCGGCCCACTTCCTGCGGCTCTTGGCCGGCGAGGGAGCCAAGGCGGCGGCCTTGGCCAGCAGCTCGCTGTTCTATGTGCTGCGCGGCCGTGGCCGGATGGTGCGCCCCGCCGCGGCTGGGTCGAACGACAGCCTCGAACTCCACTGGGACGCTGGCGATCTGTTCGTGCTGCCCGCCGGCGAAGCCCCGCTGCTGCAGGCGGAGGAAGCGAGCGTTCTCTACTGGGTCCACGACGGCCCGCTGCTCACCCATCTGGGGGTGGAGCCCAGTCGCCCCCGGTTCCGCCCTCTGCATGTGACCTCTGAGCGGATCGAAGCGGAACTGGCCCGACTGCAGGCGGATCCCAGCGCCGCCCGCAGCAACCGCATGAGCCTCCTCCTGGGCCATCCCGAGTTTCCGAGCAGCCGCACCGTCAGCCACACCCTCTGGGCGATGGTAGGCCTCGTGCCCGATGGGGCGGTGCAGCCGCCGCACCGTCACCAGTCGGTG
This sequence comes from Cyanobium sp., assembly GCA_046080685.1. Classification (GTDB taxonomy): domain Bacteria; phylum Cyanobacteriota; class Cyanobacteriia; order PCC-6307; family Cyanobiaceae; genus Cyanobium. The sequence continues at coordinate 1,473 of JBJTUJ010000009.1, forward strand.
GCCCTGGACCTGATCATCGACTGCGACCCGGGCTGCTACACCCTGGCGGGCAGCGAACTCGACTCGACGGGAGCGATCCGCAACCCCCATCGCATCGACTGGGAACCCGGTGGCGCGTTCATCACCCCACCCGGCCACTGGCACGCCCATGTCAACGAGAGCGGCCGGATGGCCCGGCTCCTACCGATTCAGGATGCCGGCCTCCACACCTACCTGAGAAGCCTCGACATCCGTTTCACGGGAGGGCTGGCCGGCCAGGGCTGAGGGGGTGCGGGGCAGGAGCACCGGAGGCAGGCCCTGATGGGCCTCCTCCCACTCGTGAACCATGGCGCGGAAGCTCTCGCCGTCGATGGTCTCATCGGCGATCAGTCGATCCACCAGCTGATCCATCAGATCCCGGCGGGGAGCGAGGGTGGCCACGGCGGCGTCGAGGGCAGAGGTGGCCAGGCTGCGCACCTGGGCATCGATCCGATTGCCGGTATCCCGGGAGTAGTGCGGTTCGGAGCGGATCCAGTCGCGGCCGAGGAACACCTCCGCCCCCTCGCCCTCCAGCGCCACAGGTCCAAGGCTGGAGAAGCCGTAGCGGGTGACCATCTCCCGACAGATGCGGCTCACCATCTGCAGATCACCGGAGGCACCCTGGGTCACCTCGCTGGAGCCGAACACCACCAGCTCGGCAGCCCGGCCCCCCAACACCACCACCAGGCGCGCCAGCAGGTAGGCCCGGCTGATCAGACCGGAATCGAGGATGTCCTCGTCGGGTACGGTGCGGGCGAAGCCACCTACCCCGCCGGCCCGCGGCAGCAGCGTCAACTTGTCGAGCCGGTCGGCATGCGGAACCAGGCAGGTGAGCAGGGCATGGCCCACCTCGTGGTAGGCGATCAGCCGCTTCTTGGCGCTGTCCTGGAGCGGGGCGGCTGTCAGGCCCATGGTGATGCGCTCGAGGGCGTCACCGATGGCCGCATCGTCGATGGTGCTCTGCTGCCGCCGGGCCGTGAGGATGGCGGCCTCGTTGAGCAGGTTCGAGAGGTCGGCGCCTGAGAAACCCGGGGTGCGGGAGGCCCAGGCGGCCAGGGAGACGTTGGAGGCCAGGGGCCGGGAGCGGGCATGAACCGCCAGGATGTCCTCGCGGCCGCGCCGATCGGGAAGATCGACGGTGATGCGGCGATCGAAGCGGCCGGGACGCATCAGGGCCGCATCGAGCACATCAGAACGATTGGTGGCTGCCAGGAGGATCACACCGGAGTTCTCTTCGAAGCCATCCATCTCGGTGAGCAGCTGGTTCAGGGTCTGCTCACGCTCATCGTTGCCACCGCCGATGCCAGCCCCCCGCTGGCGACCCACCGCATCGATCTCGTCGATGAAAATGATGCAGGGCGCTTTCTCCTTGGCCTTGCGGAACAGGTCCCGCACCCGGCTGGCGCCCACGCCCACGAAGAGTTCCACGAACTCGGAGGCTGCCATCGAGAAGAAGGGCACCCCCGCTTCCCCGGCGATCGCCCGGGCGAGCAGGGTCTTGCCGGTGCCGGGAGGGCCCACCAGCAGCACACCCTTGGGAATCTTGGCCCCTACGGAGGTGAAGCGCTCGGGGGAGCGCAGGAAAGTGACCACCTCCTGGAGCTCATCCTTGGCCTCGCCGATGCCGGCCACGTCCTCGAAGCGAACCGTGGGCCCTCCCTCGGGCTGGAGGCGGGGCTGGCTGCGTCCGAAGCCCATCGCCTTGTTGGCCACCTGGGCGGAGCGTCGCAGCAGCAGCCCGAGCCCCAGCAGCAGGATCAGCACCAGCAGGGCATTGCCCACCAGCCCCGCCGTGGCATCCTCCCGCTGTTCATCTCGCACGGTGAGCGGCACCCGGGCCTGCTCGGCAGTGCGCAGCAACTGCTGGTTCTCGCTGAAGACCGGCACGCGGAGGTTGCGGCCGTCCTTGAATTGCACGTCGACCACCCGCTGGCGGGGTGAGAGCTCGAGGGAGCGAACCTTGCCCTGGCTCACATCCTGCAGCAGCTGGCTGTAGGAGGGCGTGCCCGACGACTCCGGTCCCCAGAGGGTGAACGGACGGGGCTCGGATGGCCGCGGGGCCGGGGCGGGCGTGCTGCTCACGGGGGTCCCTTGATGACCACGACTGTAGCGATTTGACGAAAGGCAAGTCGGCAGCGGAAGATCTTCGTTTGGCTCACAAGGAAGCGGGATGGCTGTTCCCAAGAAGAAAACCTCCAAAGGCAAGCGGAACCAGCGCCATGCCCACTGGAAGGCCAAGGCTGGTGTCGCCGCCGCCAAAGCCCTTTCGATCGGCAAAGCCGTGCTGAGCGGCCGGGCTCAGGGCTTCGTCTATCCGATCGCCGAGGAAGCGGCCGAAGAAGCCGAAGGCTGAATCCCCTGCGGACGGCACCGCCGCCGGCCATCGAGTTCCACAACACCCAGCAGGGGCACCTCCGCCTCGCCGGAGGAGGAACGGACCCCCCGGTTCACCAGGGGGTCCTGATAGAGCGTGGGCGGCAGTGAGGCCAGGGTGGCCCGCACCATGGCCGTCACCTCCGCCGCCGGCATCCAGCCTCCCCCGGAGCGGCGCTGGAGTGCCTCTGCCTGTAGGCGCCAGCGATAGGGCAAACCCCA
>JBJTUJ010000010.1:0-3580 GCA_046080685.1 Cyanobium sp.
GCGGTGCTGCTGGTGAAGCCCCAGTTCGAGGTGGGCCGCGAGCGGGTGGGCAAGGGCGGGGTGGTGCGCGATCCCCTGGCCCACCGCGACGCCATCACCGCCGTGATCGCCGCCGCCGAACCGCTGGGCTGGGGTGCCGCCGGCCTGCTGGGATCGCCGATCACCGGCCCCGCCGGCAACCACGAATACCTGCTGTGGCTGAAGGATCGGCTTCCCGAAGCAAGCAATTGGAAGGGGAAAGAGCCGATCGATGATCCGATCGATGGAACCAGGGTCGCCGCCGTGGTGGCGGCGACCCTGGGAGGGGGCTGAACCGGGGGGTGATCGGTGCGGCTCAGATGGCGCCGCTGTCGCGATCGCCCGTGCGGATCCGGATCACGGAATCAACCGCGCTGATGAAGATCTTGCCGTCGCCGATTTCGCCGGTGCGGGCGGCGTCCTGAACGGCGTTCACCACCGTGTCGACACGATCGTCGTCGACGACGATCTCCAGCTTCAGCTTCTGCAGGAACTCCACGGTGAACTCCGAGCCGCGATAACGCTCCACCTGGCCCTTCTGACGGCCGAAGCCCCGCACCTCACTCACTGTCATGCCGACGATGCCGGCATTCACCAGGGCGATCTTGACGTCCTCGAGCTTGAACGGACGAATGATGGCCTCGATTTTTTTCATGGAAACGGCAGGGGGTCGGTAAGCGGGCCGGGTTCAGTCTCTCAGACCTCCCGGTTGCGGACCGCCCCATTACGCCTGAGGCCTGCGGCGGTCGCCGTAACGCACGCTACCCATAGCGCCGGCGAACGGGGAACCGGGACCGTTGCCCCCGAGGCCCTAGCTTCAATGCACCCCGTTCTCCATTCCGCTGTTGTCCATGGGCGAGGCCGCTTCCGCCACCATCACCCCCCGCTACGGCGAGCGGGCCATCGCTGAGGCCCGGCTGCTCTGCTTCGAGAACCCTCGCCAGGGTCGTGCCTACGAGGTGTCGGTGGAGCTGCCGGAGTTCACCTGCATCTGCCCCTTCTCCGGCTACCCCGATTTCGCCGTGCTGCGGCTGCTCTATCAGCCCGGTCCGCAGGTGCTCGAACTCAAGGCCCTCAAGCTCTACGTGAACAGCTACCGCGATCGCGCCATCTCCCATGAGGAGGTGGCCAACCTCATCCTCGACGACCTGGTCGAGGCCTGCGATCCCGTGTGGATGCAGCTGGAGGCCGACTTCAATCCCCGCGGCAACGTGCACACCGTGGTGCGTGTGAGCCACGGCAGCCGGGTGCCCTGCTGAGTCAGCCCCGCCGGGCCTTCGCCCTCAGGCGGCCTCATCCAGCAGGGCGGGCAGTTCTGCAGCAAATCCGGTGAGGTTGCGGTTGCAGAGACCGGCCACATGCAGGCGACCGCTCTCGGGCTCGGCCACCGCCCACAGCTGGCGGGTGGCCACCATGCTCAGCCCACCGCCCAGCAGGGCGATGGCGAAGCCGGCGTAGACCAGCGGCACCCCCGGATCCCGCTTGAGCAGGATGCCGCTGGCCGGCAGCACGCCGTGGACCCGCATCGGCAGTCCCTTCACCTCGGCGGCTTCCCCACCCGGCACCAGTTGGGTCAACAGAGTTCCATCCGGCCCGAACACCTGCACCGGACCCTGCTCGCTGGTGAGGCTCAGCAGCACTGGATCGCTGCCGTCGGGCCGGGTGGGCAGCACCAGCCCCCACACCTGTTCGCCAAGTTCGGGGAAGCTGCGCAGGGGCAGCTGCAGCACCGGGCTGCGACCGAGCTGCAGGTCGATCGCAGCCAGTGACCAGTCGGCCTGATAGAGCGTCATGCCCTTGTAGCGGAGGGGGTGGTTGACGCTGATCGTGGCCTCCTTGGTGATCGCCGGCGCTCCCTCGGCACCCGGGCGGATCAGGCGCAGCTGCGACGAGAACTGCTCCGGCCGGCCGGCCGGGTCGCGCTGGATCGAGAAGTCGTCGAGGGCCACGGTCACCTGGGTCTGGCCCTGGCGGTCGAGCAGTTCCAGGTCGCGGCCCGGCGCCAGGAAACGCTCCAGCCGCTGGCCCGCCAGAGCGCCCCAGGCCGCCCCCACCATCAGCACCACCAGGCCCGCATGCACCAGCAGCGGGCCCACCCGGCCCAGCTGGCCCCGGCGGGCGGCCAGCCGCCCGCCCTGGGGATTCACCTGCCAGCCCCTGCTCCGCAGCCGCTGCTCCAGGGCATCCAGGGCGGCCAGCGGCTCGGCGGTAGACCTCGTTTCGGCTACGGCCAACTTGCTCAGCTGCCGGGGCGTGCGGTAGTCGATCCAGCGCAGGGAGGCCCGCAGGGCCGGCCACTGGCGGCGGATGCTGCAGAGGATCAGCGACAGGCCCAGCCAGGCCAGCAGCCCCAGAAACCAGCGGCTGGAGTACACGTGATCCAGCTCGAGCCGCATGATCCCCTGGCCGTGAACCAGCCCCAGCCAGGGGGAGGGGTCGTAGCGCTGGAGGTAGAACTCGGCGCTCTCCTTCTGGGGGATGGCGGTGCCCACGCCGCTGGCGAGGGCAATCACCAGCAGCAGGCCGATGGCCAGGCGCAGATCCGAGATCCAGCCGGCGGCGCGCTGCACGGCACGCCAGACGGGGGAGGCGGCGGCGCTCATGACAGTTTGGCCAGCAGGGTGAGGGCGCCTGTGCCCACCAGCACCACGCCGCTGATCGGCGGCACCCAGCGTCCGAGCCGGCGCAGGCCCAGCAGGCTGGGCAGACTGGCAGCTGCGGTGCCCGCGATCAGCAGGGGCAGCACCTGGCCGGCGCCGAAGCTGGTGAGCAGGGCCATGCCCACCAGGGGTTTGCCCTGCTGGGCCATCCAGGTGAGCAGAACGGCGAGCACCGGTGTGGTGCAGGGGGTGGCGGCCAGCCCGAAGGCCAGGCCGGCGGCCAGGGGGCCGAGGGGGGCCGGCACCCGGCGGCGCCACACCTCGGGATCGGGGCCGGCGGGCAGGGGGATCCGCACCAGGCCGAGCAGGTTGAGCCCCATCACCACCGCCATCACGGCCACGATCAGCGGGATCTGGGTGGGCAAGCTGCCGTAGAGCCGCCCCATCAGCCCGCTGAGCAGACCCAGCAGCACCAGGGAGGCGACGATGCCGCCGGCGAAGGCCGTGCTGCGTTGCCAGGGCAGGCCGGGTGCGGCGCCCACCTGTGCGGCAGCCTGGCCGCCGAACCCTGCCAGATAGGCCAGGGTGACCGGCAGCAGCGACAGGGAACAGGGGCCGAGGCTGGTGAGAACGCCACCGGCGAACACCAGTGCCAGGGTGAGTGGGCCGGGATGGCTGAGGGAGCTCTGCAGCAGCACTTCCGCCGTGCGGGCCCAGTCGGCGAGCAGGAGCCCAGGGCTGGGCATGGCCGGCGGGAATGGCAGGGCAGAATTAGCCTATCGGGGCGGCAGCAGTCCGACGCCGGCGGGGACGGGGGGGTTCCAGCCCTGCGGATTCCAGCGAACAGCGGATCAGCAGACCGGCCACGAACAGGCTGCTCAGCAGCGAGTTGCCCCCGTAGCTCACCATCGGCAGCGGCAGGCCGGTGGTGGGCATGGCGCCGCTGGCTACGGCGATGTTGA
>JBJTUJ010000011.1:0-2976 GCA_046080685.1 Cyanobium sp.
ACCGCTGAGCTGCGGGAGCTGCTGGAGACGGGCAACTACGACGCCGTCAAGCTGCTGCTGCGGCCCGTGCAGGAGGTGGACATCGCCGAGGCGATCGGTGGGCTGCCCCGCACCCTGCAGGCCCTGGCCTTTCGGCTGCTGCCCAAGGACGAGGCCATCGCCGTTTACGAATATCTGGAGCCCAGCGTGCAGCAGACGCTCCTCGAGCGCCTGCGCTCCAGTGAGGTGCTGGAGCTGGTGGAGGAGATGTCCCCCGACGACCGGGTGGATCTCTTTGATGAGCTGCCCGCCAAGGTGGTGCGGCGCCTGCTGGCGGAGCTGAGCCCGGCGGAGCGGCGCGTCACCGCCCAGCTGCTGGGTTACGCCCCGGAAACCGCTGGCCGGTTGATGACCACCGAGTTCATCGACCTCAAGGAATTCCACAGCGTGGCCCAGGCGCTCACGATCGTGCGCCGCCGCGCCCGCGACACCGAAACCATCTATGCCCTGTATGTGACGGATGCCTCCCGCCACCTCACGGGGATCCTGTCGCTGCGGGATCTGGTGGTGGCCGACCCGGAGCAGCGGGTGGGGGAGGTGATGACCCGTGAGGCGGTGAGCGTGGGCACCGACACGGACCAGGAGGAAGTAGCCCGGGTGATCCAGCGCTACGACTTCCTGGCGGTGCCGGTGGTGGATCGGGAGCAGCGTCTGGTGGGGATCGTCACCGTGGACGACGTGATCGACGTGATCGAGCAGGAGGCCACCCGCGACCTCTATGCCGCCGGCGCGGTGCAGGCCGGCGATGAGGACGACTACTTCCAGAGCAGTCTGATCACGGTGGTGCGGCGGCGGGTGGTGTGGCTGCTGGTGCTGGTGCTCGCCAACACCCTCACCTTCGCCGTGATGGCCCGCGAAGAGGAGATCCTCACCCGGGTGGTGGTGCTGGCCGCTTTCATCCCCCTGCTGATCGGCACCGGCGGCAACGTGGGCGCCCAGAGTTCCACGGTGGTGATCCGCGGCCTCAGCACCCAGCAGTTGCAGGGGAATGGCCGCCGGATCACGGTGCTGCGCGAGGCGGCGGCCGGGCTGCTGCTCGGTCTGATGCTGCTGGTGGTGGTGGTGCCCTGGGCCTGGCAGCTGGGCGGCGAGCCGATGGTGGCCTGGGCCACGGGCGTGAGTCTGCTGGCGATTTCCGTGCTGGCTGCCACTGCCGGGGCGGCGCTGCCCCTTTTGTTCGCCCGGCTGGGCTTTGATCCGGCGCTGATGTCGGCCCCGTTCATCACCACCGTTGTGGATGTGCTGGGGGTTTTTCTCTACCTGCGCGTGGCCCGCCTGCTGCTGCCCGCCCTGGTGGGAGGGGAGCCATGAGCGCCACCGCCCTCGGCAACGGCGCGCCGGGCCAGCCCACCCCCGTGGCGGAGCTGGTGGCGGGCCAGCTCAAGGCCCTGCTGGAGGCGGGCAACTACGACGGAGCGAAGCTGCTGCTGCGTCCGGTGCAGGAGGTGGACGCAGCGGAGGCGATCGGCAACCTGCCGCGCACGCTGCAGGCGCTGGCGTTCCGGCTGTTGCCGAAGGACGAGGCGATCGCGGTGTACGAGTACCTGCCTGTGGACGTGCAGCAGACGCTGCTGGAGCGTCTGCGCTCTGGGGAGGTGCTGGAGCTGGTGGAGGCGATGTCGCCGGACGACCGGGTGCGGCTGTTCGACGAGTTGCCGGCGAAGGTGGTGCGTCGGCTGCAGGCGGAACTGAGTCCGGCGGAGCGCCGGGTGACGGCCCAGCTTCTGGGCTACGCGCCGGAGACGGCGGGGCGGTTGATGACCACGGAGTTCATCGACCTCAAGGAGTTCCATAGCGTGGCCCAGGCCCTGGCGATCGTGCGCCGCCTGGCCCGGGATACCGAGACCATCTATGCCCTCTACGTGACCGATGGCTCCCGCAAGCTCACCGGCATGCTCTCGCTGCGCGACCTGGTGGTGGCCGAGCCCGCCGCGCGCATCGGCGATGTGATGACGCGGGAGGTGATCAGCGTGAGCACGGACACCGACCAGGAGGGGGTGGCCCGCGCCATTCAGCGCTACGACTTCCTGGCGATCCCGGTGGTGGACCGGGAACAGCGGCTGGTGGGGATCGTGACGGTGGACGACGTGATCGACGTGATCCAGCAGGAGGCCACCCGCGACCTCTACGCCGCCGGGGCCGTGCAGGCCGGCGACGAGGACGACTACTTCCAGAGCGATCTGTTCACAGTGGTGCGGCGGCGGGTGGTGTGGCTGCTGGTGCTAGTGCTGGCCAACACCATCACCTTTGCCGTGATGGCCCGCGAGGAGGAGATCCTCAGTCGGGTGGTGGTGCTGGCGGCCTTCATTCCGCTGCTGATCGGCACGGGCGGCAACGTGGGCGCCCAGAGTTCCACGGTGGTGATCCGCGGCCTCAGCACCCAGCAGCTCCAGGTGAATGGCCACCGGATCACGGTGTTGCGCGAGGCGGCGGCCGGGTTGCTGCTAGGCCTGATGCTGCTGGTGGTGGTGGTGCCCTGGGCCTGGCAGCTGGGCGGTGAGCCGATGGTGGCCTGGGCCACGGGCCTCAGCCTGCTGGCGATTTCAGTGCTGGCGGCCACCGCCGGGGCGGCGCTGCCCCTGCTGTTCGCCAGGCTGGGCTTCGATCCGGCGCTGATGTCGGCCCCGTTCATCACCACCGTTGTGGATGTGATGGGGGTTTTTCTCTAACTGCGCGTGGCCCGACTGCTGCTGCCAGCCCTGGTGGGAGGGCAGGGATGACTGGCACCACCCTCGGCAACGGCGCCCCCAGCCAGCCCACCCCGGTGGCCGAACTGGTGGCAGGCCAGCTCAAGGCACTGCTGGAGGCGGGCAACTACGACGGAGCGAAGCTGCTGCTGCGTCCGGTGCAGGAGGTGGACGCGGCGGAAGCGATCGGCAACCTGCCGCGCACGCTGCAGGCGCTGGCGTTCCGGCTGTTGCCGAAGGACGAGGCGAT
>JBJTUJ010000012.1:0-5258 GCA_046080685.1 Cyanobium sp.
AAACCATACGGGGACTGGCAGCAGGGTGAAACAAGGGGGCTGACGGTGTTTCAACTGGCCTGCCGTCCCGCGCCTGCCCTCACTCCTGAAAGGGGATCACCTGGAGGGCCACCGCCCGGCCCGGCGTCGAGGCAAGCGGCGGTTGGGAGTCCGTGGGCACCGCCGACCAGGGCGGAGAGCTGATCTCCCTCGTCTGGCGGCGATCACTGCTGGTGGAGTTCAGGGCCTGATCCAGCCGGCTCATGCGCTCCGCCCGCGGCGGATAGGCGGCCCGCTCCATCCGCAGGCTCCGGCCCGCCGGGGGCACCGCGGCGAGGGCCCGCTCCAGGGACGGTGGTGAATCGGGGGGTGGCGGGGCCGAGAGACCCTCGGGCGCGCTTCTGACCTGCAGGTCCCTCAGAGAGCTGGCGCTGGCGAAGTAGAGGTGGTTGAGGGTCTGGCTGCCGTAACTGCGGCGCTGCAGATCCCAGCCCGGCTCGAGCTGAAGGGCGACGAAGCCGTCGCGGTCGCGCAGAGGCACCGGCGCCCGGCCCACCACCAGCACTGTGCCCTGATCGGGGGCCAGGGCCTGGAGCTGGAGGGTGGAGCCCACCTGCTGCACCCTCAGGCGGTGGCTGGCGCCCAGATCCTGGTCGCCTACGCGCAGGGAATAGCCGTTGCTGTCGAGGTAGCGGGCGCAGATGCCGGTGTAATCGAAGCGGTTGAGGCTGGGATCCACCAGGCCATCGGCCCGGGGCTGCCAGCAGAGGGGGGAGGGGCGGAGCTGCTCGAGCACCAGCAGGCTCCAGTCGCCGCTGCCCACCGGCTTGGCCAGCACGACGAAACGGGAGGGATCCACCGGCTGGGCCTGGAACAGGCCGGCGGCCCGCACCAGGGGCGGCAGCAGGGCAGGGCCTGCCGAGGCGGCCAGGGTCAGTCCCGCCAGGGCCAGGTAGGTTCGCTTCATGGTCAGGACGCCAGGGCCCTCGGGGCCTGGGTGAAGAGGCCTATTGAACCGAAGCTGGCAAGGGGTGGGAATGGCGAAGCAGCCGATGCGCGTGGTGGCCGCCGCCTGCGACGGTGCCTGCAGCGGCAATCCAGGCCCCGGCGGCTGGGGCGCCCTGCTCCGCTACGAGGACGGCTCGCTCAGGGAGATGGGTGGGGCCGAGCGGGCCACCACCAACAACCGCATGGAGCTCACGGCGGCCCTGGCCCTGTTCGAGGTGCTGCGGGAGCTGCCCCGCGCCTCCGAGTTGGTGATCCGCACCGACAGCCGCTACCTGATCGACGGGCTGCAGAAGTGGCTGGCGGGCTGGAAGCGCAAGGGCTGGCGCACGGCCTCCGGTGGGGCGGTGCTGAACCGCGACCTGTGGGAGCAGCTGGATGCCGCCCGCCTGCCCGGTGTCTCCCTGGTGCATGTGCGGGGCCACAGCGGCGATCCCGACAACGACCGCTGCGATGCCATCGCCGTGGCCTTCTCCCGCGGCCAGCGGCCCGCGCTGGCCGGCCCCGGCACTCCGGCGCCGCCGCCGCCGGTCGAAGCGGAGTCGTCGCCGGCGGTCGACGACCCCGCCCCGGTGGAGCTGCAGCAGCTGCTGGGGAGGCTGGAGCTGGCCGAACGCCTGGCCAGGGGGGGGTATGGCCTGAGCCTGGTGGAGCTGGCCCGGCTCGTGGACATGCCGATCCGCAGCCTGGAGAGCCGCACCGCGGCCTGGACCTGGCGGGACTGGCGGGTGCTGCCGATCGACGGCGGCCGCTGGCGCCTGGAACGTGACGCGGGAGGATTGGCGTCCAGGGAGTGAAGGAGGGCACGATGCCGAGCCATCCGGCGGAAGGGAAAGCCCCCGGCGGCACGGAGGCGCTCTACCGCCGCTTCGTCGGTCCGCTGCTGACCCGCGACGACGGCGCCGATGCGGAACAGCTCAGCCGCCTCACCCTGAGCACCCTCGGCCAGGTGGCGCTGCGCCGCAACTGGCCGTTCGTGCGTGGAACCCTCGAAGGCCTCGGGGCCGAGCTGCAGCGGCGGGATCCACGGCTGGAGCAGACCCTGTTCGGCTGCCGCTTCCCCAACCCCGTGGGTCTGGCCGCAGGGTTCGACAAAAACGGCGTGGCGGCGGCGGTGTGGGACCGCTTCGGCTTCGGCTTCGCCGAACTGGGCACGGTCACCTGGTACCGGCAGAGCGGCAACCCCCGGCCGCGCCTGTTCCGGCTGGCGACGGAACGGGCCGCCCTGAACCGAATGGGGTTCAACAACGACGGTGCCGAGGCGATGCGCCGCTGCCTGGAGCGCCAGTCGCTGCCGCCGGCGGGCCAGCGGCCGGCGGTGCTGGGCATCAACCTGGGCAAGTCGAAGCTCACCCCCCTGGAGCGGGCGCCCGACGACTACGCCTCCTCCCTGGAGCTGCTGGCGCCCCTGGCCGACTACGCCGTGGTCAACGTGAGCTCGCCCAACACCCCTGGGCTGCGGGATCTGCAGGACGAGACCCTGCTGCGCCGGCTGGTGGAGCGGCTGCGCCGGCTTCCGGGCTGCCCGCCCCTGCTGGTGAAGATCGCCCCCGACCTCGAGGACGATGCCATTGATGCCATCGCCCGCCTCGCGTACGAGGAGGGGCTGGCTGGGGTGATCGCGGTGAACACCAGCCTCGATCGCCTGGGCCTGGCGGAGCGCCGCCTGATCCAGACCGGCCGGTCGCTGGCGGAGGAGGCCGGTGGGCTGAGCGGCCGTCCCCTGCGTCGTCGCGCCCTTGAGGTGTTGCGCCGCCTGCGCGCCACCGCCGGTCCCGCCCTGCCCCTGATCGGCGTGGGCGGGATCGACTCCCCCGAGTCGGCCTGGGAGCGGATCACGGCCGGGGCCTCCCTGGTGCAGCTCTACACCGGCTGGATCTATGAGGGGCCGGATCTGGTGCCGGCGATCCTGGAGGGTCTGGGCCGTCAGATCCAGCTCCACGGCCTCGCCTCGATCACGGACGCCGTGGGAACCGGGCTTCCCTGGCGCTGAGTTGGGTGCGTACTCGGCCGGATTTCGGTAGGTTTTGCTTAAAGATAAAAGGCGGGTCGGGTGTTCTCCGGGCTGATCGACGGGCTCCAGGACCGCCTCAGGCCGATCCGGTCCCAGCTTTTCCCGGCGCTTGTGCTGCTGGAACTGGAGGATGACGCCCTGCAGGGTCAGGTGCAGCGCGGCAACCGGCCCGAGCCGGTGACGCTCGATGTTCCCCTGCCGCCGCTCACCTGCATGCAGGGGATGCCGCTGGAGAAGGAGCCCCTCGGGGATCTGATCGGCGACCTGCTGGTGCGCGACAACCTGCTCGACGGTTATCTGCTGGTGGCCCTGCCCCCGTCTGCGGTGCAGTGGCGGGTGGTGGCCTGGCCCTTCGACGAGATGCCGGACAACCCGGTGGAGGCCCTGCGCCAGATCGACCCCGACCTGCGTTTCCCCTTCCCCCTGGAGGAGGCCACCCTCGACCTCCAGCCCCTGCCGGGGCGCCCCGGAGAGCCGGCGCGGATGCTGCTGGCCGCCGCCCCCACGGCCCTGGTGGATGCCTGGGTGGATGTCTTCAACCTGGCGGGGGCCCAGCTGGAGCGCCTGGCGCCCGCTCAGGCGTGTCACTACCTCGCCCTGCTTCCCCTGCTGGCGGAGGCCGCAGACGACGACCTGATCGCCGTGCTTGATCCCCGGGATGGCTGCTGCCGCCTGTTGGTGCTGCGGGCGGGACTGCCGGTATTCGAGCGGGTGCTGCCGCTCGACGTTGAGCCCCTGCGGCTGGAGCTGGAGCGCTGCCTGGCTTTCCTGCAGCGCCGCGATCCCCAGGCCAGGCGCCTGCGGTTGCTGTTGACGGCCCCGTTCAATCTGCCCCCGGGCCTCGAGGGCGACCTCGGCATCACTCCCGAGGTGATGTCCAGCGAACCCTACGGGTCGCTGGTGCTCAAAGGGCTGGCGGTGCAGGAGTCCAGGCGATGATCATCATGAACGCGCCGGTTCTGGATCTGCTGCGGCAGCGCCGCGAAAGCCTGGGTGTCGATTCGTTGGCGGAGGCCCTGGCCGATCGTCCGTCGCTGCTGCGCAAGGGTGCCTTGATCGGGGCGGCCACCGTCGGCACGGTGCTCGGGGCCCTCGCCCTGGTGTTCGTGAGTCACCTGGTGGTGAAGGCCCGCATGGGCGAGCTGGTGCAGTACGAAGCCCAGGCCAATGCCCTGCGCGCCGACCTTCAGGCCAGACGCCAGCGGGTGGACGCGCTGCTGTCCACCAACCGCCGTCTCGCCGAACGGCTCACCAGCGTGCGGACCTCTTCGGCTCTGCTCTCCGAACTGCAGCTGCGCACCCCCGAGGGAGTTCAGCTGCTCAGCGCCGCTGCCGGTGAGACGGACCTGGTGATTCGCGGGCGTGCCGATGATCCTCTGGCGTTTGCCCGCATCAATGCGATGCAGCTGGATCTCAAGCGCTCTCCCCTCCTTGTCAGCGACCAGGTGTCCCTAAAGCGGCTGGAACGCCAGAACGAGGCCGCTTCCCCCGAGGATCCCCGGCGTCGGCTGGGCATCCCTCCACCGGTCGTGTTCACCATCAACGCCCCCTTCGCCACCCTCCAGCCCCAGCAGCAGCTCGACGTGATGCGCCGCCTGGGTTCTGAAGGCATGGTCAAACGCCTGCAGCTGGTGGAGGCCGAGGGGCTGATGCCATGACCAACCTTCAACAGGGCGCTCCTCGGATCTCGGCTCAGCAGCTGCGGCGGCTCTGGTTCTGGGCGCCTGTGGCGGCCGGCGGGTTGGTCGTGGCGCTGCTGGCTGGAACGCTCCTGATCCCCCAGTGGCTGTCGTTCCGTGAAGATGCCGAGCGTCTGCGCCAGCTGCAGGCCCTGCGCGAGGAAGTGACCCTGCTGCGATCCCAGCTGAAGACACTGGATCAGAACGAGGAGAAGGGCGAGGCCCAGAAGGCTCGTCTGGTGGAGCTGGTGACCGGCCGGGGCGATGCGGGCACATTCCTGGCGATGCTGGATCGGGAGGCCCGCGCCGCCGGAGTCCAGCTCGATCTGTTCGAGCCCCAGGCCGTCGCTCCGGCGCCGCCGCCGCCCACTCCGCGTCCGAATGCCATGGCGACGCCCGCTGTCCCCGACGGCGGCCAGCCCCTGCCCGGCGCCACGGCCCCGGCACCCGCCACCCCGGCCGCACCTTCGGCCCCAGGTGCACCGATCGAGATCGAGGGGTTGCAGCGGCGCACGGTGCTGATGTCGGCGCGGGGGTCGTACCCGGCCCTGCTGGCCTTCCTGCGCCGGGTGGAGGACCTG
>JBJTUJ010000013.1:0-11446 GCA_046080685.1 Cyanobium sp.
CCATGTAGGGGAACTCGAAACGCAGCACCCGCCAGCCCCGCTCCGCCAGGCCAATGGCGATGGCGGCCATGAATGGGCTGTCCATCGGCGCCCCGGCCCCGTGGGCCAGCAGCACCGTGGCCGGTGCGTTGTCGGGACCATTTAACAACCGCGGGGTTTCGGCAGTTTCGGCTGGATGCATCGGCCGATCCTGGCGGATCGGACCGTCGCTGACTCCTCCGGGACCGTGCCTAGGGTGCCGGCACGTTTCGGCCGGGATCGGCTTCCTGGTGGCACCGCTTCGATGATGCGAGAGCGTTTGCTTTTTCCTTTCCTGTTGGTGGGCCTGATGCTCACGGCATCGGCGGCCCAGGCCCAGTACCCGGTGCTCAACCTGTTGGCGGGCAAGGTGATCGAGAGGCATCAGATCTCCACCTGCGAGCAGCTCTGGGCCAACCGGGGCAAGCAGCCCGGCGCGGAGGAGCAGCGGCTGATCAGCCTGCTGAACAGCGACCCGCAGCTGCAGCAGGCGTTCTTCAACCAGATCGCCGGGCCGGTGATGACCAAGATGTTCAGCTGCGGGATGATTGCTTGAACCCTCGTCGTTCCCTCAGCGCCAGTGCACTGCGCGGCCGCCCCTTGAGCATTCTTGTGCTGGCGGCCGCCGGCTTCGCTGCTGTGCTCCCTGCCCGCGTGCTGGCCCAGGCGCCGGCCACTCCGCCGGCCACCCGCCCCGCCGGCAAGCCGGCGGGGCGCCCCAGCCTCTGATGGAGGCCCGGGCGCTTGATCTGCTGCGGGCCTCCAGCGCCCGGCTTGCGGCGAGCAAATCGATGGCGTTCACGGCCACCGTTGGCTACGAGTACCCCAGCCGCCTGGGGCCGCCGCTGCTCTACACGGTGCGCTACGAGGTGTTGATGCAGCGGCCCAACCGGCTGCGCGTACTCATTCCCGGCGACGGGCCCGCCTCGCAGTTCTTCTTCGACGGCCGCACGATCATGGCCTTCGCGCCGGAGCGCAATCTGGTGGCGATCGAGCCCGCCCCCCCCCACGATCGACGCGGCCCTGCAGAAGGCGTTCCAGCGTTCCTCCCTGTATTTCCCGTTCACGGATCTGCTGATGAGCGATCCCTACCGGGCGCTCACCGACGGCGTGTTCCACGCCTTCCGGATCAGGCCCTCGGCGGTGATCGGCGGCGTGCCCACTGAGATGGTGGCGATCGCCAACAAGGACGTGTTCCTGCAGATCTGGATCGGAGTCAACGACAAGCTACCCCGCCGCATCCGGGCGGTGTACGCCGCCGATCGCCTGCGGCTTCGGCATCAGATGGATCGGACCGACTGGAAGCTCGACCCGCCCATTCCTGCCGGTGCCTTTGATTCGCCCCAGGCCCGGGCAGCCCGGCGGATGCGGTTCCTGAACCCCGGGGCACCCGCCCCCGCCGGGGCCCGTCCCATGAGGGCACGGAGCACACGAATGCCTGGGGCGGCAGCACCTACGGCGCCTACCGGGAGGGGGTGGGCCACACCTATGCCGGGGGTGGCTCCGTCTATGGCTACGGGGGCTACCCGGCCTATCACCCCCCGGTCGCGGTGCCGGCCTACGCGGCGGGCTGCTACGACTGCGCCCCCGCCGCCGGATCTATAATTGGCATGGATGTCGCCGCCACTGGCTATGCGGCTGGCCGCCGCCGTGGCCTCGGCCGTCGTTGGGTGAGCTATGCGGGCCTGCCGCCGGGTGCGATCGCCGTGAGCCGTTTCGGGGTGAATTACTACCTCAGCGCCAACACCTGGTACCAGCCGGTGTACGGAGCCAACGGCGTCTTTTACCAGGTGGTGCCGGCGCCCTGAACGGCCGATGCAGAAGGGCGCCGGTGGGCTGAGCGAGAGCGTCAGCCACCCGCTGCCGATCCCGAGCCGTTGTCGGGGTTGGTTTCGTGCGAACGCGTGAGGATCCCCCGAGCCTCGACCGGGGTGGCCTCTTCGATCGTGATCACCTGGTTGAGGCCGGCCTGCTTGGCCCGGTACCTCGCCCCCGGGGGTTCATGGCAGCGACCTCCCGGTGCTGATGCTGGTGGTCGCCCCGTATGCCCTGTTGGCCCTGATGGCCGCCGGCGCGCGACACCGCCGTGCTGCTGGGCCTGGGGTTGCTTCTGCGACGCTTGCTCTAGCCGATTCCGCAGTCCTGGCCAGCGCCGCCGAGTTCAATGCCGTCGTGGACTGGAAGGGCCTGCCGGCCTCCCTTCAGCCGCGGCTGAGCACCTCGTGGCTGGCGGATAGCCAGGCGCCGGTTGCGTCGTAACGGCGGATCAGGCGCTCCATCCGGCCGGGAGCCGGCAGCCAGCCGCCCTCCAGCACGAAGGCCTCGCGGTGGCTCACCCGCTCCGGCAGGCGGCAGAAGCCGCCATCGGGCAGCAGCTTCAGCCCGTCGAGGTCGGCGGCGGTGATCTCCAGCCGGCAGTCGCTGAGGGTGGGCTCGGGCCAGTCGGCGCTGATGGTGGCGCTCTGCCCGGCCCACGACCCCAGCAGTTGCTCTGAGCTCGTGGGTGCACATTCGGCAGCGCCGCTGCCGGCGCGGAATTCACGGATCAGCATCAGCTGGTCGAAGCTGCCGGCCTCGCTGTAGAGCTGCACCAGCCGGTGGCGCCGGTTGCCGCCGATGAAGCCGAACTCGCCGCCGAAGGCCGTGTTCGGCGCCACCTGCAGCGACCCCTTGTTGAACGCCCCCGAGGCGAAGAACACCACCTGCCGGCCGAGCGTGCGGTACTCCTGCTCAAAGGCACGGCTGGGCTCACCAGCGCCCTCCGCCGGACCTCCGCCCTGGGCCGTGGAGGTGCCCGCGGGCCAGCGCTTCAAGCCGAAGCGCACCAGCCGATCCTCGTCCTCGCTCGCCAGGGTCAGCACCGATGGGCTGCTGTCGCGCAGGGAGCCATCAGAGCCGATGGTGGTGAAGCTGCCGCGCCATTCGCCCCGGTTGCGCAGGAAGTTATGCCACTGACCGGCCATGGATGGGAGCTCCGCAGGGGAGAGCGACAGCTGCAGGGGCCGTCAGCCGCGAACGGCCCCTGCAGCTGTCGCTCTCGGATGCGTCGGGAGATTCGGCGGTGGTGGAGGTCGTGAATGGTGTGAATGTGGTGCATCGCGGCAAGGACACCGTGGTGATGACCAACGAGCCAGCCCTCGACTGGCAGCTGAAGAACCTCGGCAGGTACCTCATGACCCTGCCCACTGCCAAAACGTCCAAGGATGCGCTGGAGGGGGTGCACAGCATGATCAAGACGGTGTATGTTCCGCGCGGTGCCAATAACAACGCGGTGGGGATCGAGACCGAGGACGTCTGGCCCACCGTCTGGCCCACCGTCTGGACGACCCTGGCCGATTCGGTGAACTGGCTCTACAGCTTCCAATCGGCCAACTCCCCCAACCTGTTTTGGCTGGATTTCAGCATGCTCGACGTTTCCGAAGGGGCACCGGTGAAGTCGGTGCCAGGCAATGGCATCTCGATGAACGGGGTGGTGCCCGCCAGGCTCACGGGGATGAAGTAGGGGCTGATCCCGTCAGCTCACTCGTCCTCGTCGGTGCCGCCGAGGGGCACGAGCCGGATCTGCTTCTTGCCCAGCTTGATCTCGAACTCATCGCCCGGCTTGAGGCCCAGCTGGGCGGTGTAGGCCTTGCCCACCAGCAGGTTGCCGTTGAACTGCACCTTGGTGGCGTAGGTGAGCTGCCGGCCGGGACGCTTGCCACTCTTGCCGCTGCCGCCACCGATGCTCATGCCCTTGGCCTCGAGCAGGGCTTCATAGAAGGCGGTGAAGTTCAGGCGCTCGGTGCCGTCCTTCGTGGTGCTGACGTAGCCGCAGCCGCGCAACAGATCGGATTTGGAGACGTCGCCCAGTTCCTTGACCTTGGCGAGCAGATCAGAGCCGGTGAGCATGGTGGACCTCATCAATGTAAGAATGCTAGCGAATCGTCGGGCCCCCCACAATGGAGAGGCAGCCCATCGCGATCGCCCGCTTCATCGTTGCCGCGCCACCACCTTCAGGGTCCCGGCTCCTTGATCAGATCCTGGAACATCACGAGGGCGTCCACGTAGCCCAGCTGTCTGTGGCGAAAGGCACCGGGCAGGGTGCCGATCAGCTCAAAACCGTTCTTCTGCCAGCAGCGGATGCCGGCGGTGTTGGTGCTCACCACCAGGTTGAACTGGAGGGCGCGAAATCCCAGCGCTCGCGCGGCTTGAAGGGAGTGGCGGCAGAGTTGGCTGCCGATGCCGCGGCGCCGATGCTGCTCCGCCACCCCATAGCCGGCATTGGCGACATGGGCACCGAGACTGAGGGAATTGGGCCGGAGGTAGTAGCTCCCAACCACGCTTCCCCCGTCCTCCACCGCCACCATCACCACCTGGCTCTGCGCCACCCACGACGCCCTGGCGTCGGCTTCGCTGATCGCCGGAGCGTGGGGAAAGGTTTCACCGGCTCGGAACACCGGCTCCAGCACGCCCCACACTCCTGGCCAGTCGCTGGGCTCAAACGGACGCACCTGAACCGGGGCCATCGTTCAGATCGTCTTGAGGGCTTCGGCCACACCGTTTACAACCCCGCAGAAGAAGGGCAGATCGAGGGTGTCGACCGTGTCGCTCATCTGGTGGTAATGGGGGTTCCTCAGGAAGGAAGTGTCGGTGACCATGAGGGCGTTGTAGCCCTGATCCCAGAAGGGGCTGTGGTCGCTGAGGCGCACCGCCGGGATCGGGCGGCCGGCGAGGGGCACCGGCAGCACCTTCGTGGGCCCATGGCGACCCATGGCGCGGGCGAGCCCCGGCAGCATCCAGGCGGCCGCGGCATTGCTGATCAGGGCGATGAAGTCGCCCCGCTCGCCGTAGATCCAGCGCATGCCGGGAACGGGATAGGCCTGCGCGCTGCTGGTGAAGGCGAGCATCTCCAGGCTAACCATCAGATGCAGGGGCTGGTCTGCGGCCTGCAGGTCCCTGGCCAGGGCGCGGCTGCCGAGCATCCCCCACTCCTCCAGATCGAAGGCCACGATCCACACCGGCCGGCGGGGCGGCTGCCGGCTCCAACGGCGGGCCAGTTCCAGCAGGGCGGCCACGCCGCTGGCGTTGTCGTTGGCGCCGATCGAGTGCAGCGGTCCGTCGTAGTGGGCGCCCACCAGCAGCGGCGAAAGGTGGGCATGGCGGCCCGGGAGCCGCAGGATCAGGTTGGTGCCGGCCTCGCTCTCCTCCTGGAAGCGGTGCTCCTCCACGGCGCCGAACGTCCGCAGATGGTCGCGGACATAGGCGCGAACCCCCATCAGCCCCAGGGGATCCCACTGGGCATGGCGCGGCCGGGCCAGCTCATGGAGGTGCGCGAGCAGGCGTTGCGGCAGGTCAGGCTCGGTCATGGCGATCGGTGGCTGCCGCTCAAGGGGGTGCGGGGCGACGGGAACCCGAACCAGATGGCCCTCGACTCTCCCTTCAAGGGGATAGCGCAGCATGACATCAAGTGAGCAACCCCAAAGGTTGTTCTCCCTGTTCCATCCCATCGCTTCAACCAACCCATGACCTGTTCCTGCCGATCCCTTCCCTCCACGTCGGTCCAGGCGCCTGCACCCGCCTGCCCCTGCGGTTGTGGCTGCGGTGCCGACTGCACCTGCACCACGGGCGGCTGCTGCGGCTGCAGCAAGCGCTGAGCCGATGAGGTCGGGGAGGCTTCGGCCTCCCCGGTTTCTTCAGGCAAGAAGGCGTTGCCTGGGCACCCGTTGGTGCCGCTATTCACAACGCGGCCCCTCATTGCTGGTGCAGGGTGTTCACGGCCCGGGACACCACCAGGACCAGCAGCACCAGCACGGTGGTGGAGTGGACCATCTGAACCAGCTTGATCGAGCGGCTCACCGGCGTGTGGTTCTCCGGTGGCCCCAGGGTGTTGCTGGTCATCACCGTGAGGTAGAGGTAATCGAGCAGGTTCGGAAGCCAGCGGGCATCCATCAGCACGGCCTCGCGGGGAAAGACGATCGCACACAGGTGATCCTGGTGGTGGAGATGCCGCACCTGGGTGGGGTAGTCGATGAACCAGTACCAGAACAGGAAGGTGAGGGTGAGTGACAGATAGGCCAGGGCCGACACCTGCAGCAGCAGCGTGGCATCGATGGTGGGGACCGTGCAGATGCGATGGCCGATCAAAAGCACATTCAGGATCAGGTCCAAGGTCACCAGCACTCCGAGCACCAGCATGGTTCCGCGGATCCGCTGGTGTTTGTACAGCAGGGTCCGCACCAGGTTGATGGAGAGAAGGACCAGGGCGGAGCTGAGCAGGAACACGAAAAGGCCTTCAAGGTCGTAGCCGTTGAACGACCATCTGGTCCACTCTCCATGAAGAGAGCCCGCGCGCTTCCAGATCAAGCCAGTGATCAACAGGTTGATCACTGGCGAGATACCAAGGGCGGTGATGTAGGCCGCATTCTGATGCCACTTCGGCAGATGATGAAGGGCCACACGGTTGTTCATCCTCGAGCCTTCAAAGGGCATCACCCGCTCTAGCCGGGGGACTGGGAGCGGGCAACGTCCCCCACGCACAGCCGAGCAGACTGGAGCCTGCGGGCAGGCCGTGAGCCCCGCAGTGGTGCCGTGGGCCTCCAGCTCGATCTGTTCCACAACCGGGGCCACGGTTCCCCAGCCGCCGCTGACTGTGGTGCTCCGCCGGAGCTGGTGGAGCACCCCGGCCTGCGCCTGCGCCTCTGGTCCCGCTGGTTGCCGGAGCCTGAAGCGATGGCTGGCCTGCTGAGCCAGGAGGTGCCATGGAAGCAGGAGCTGATCACCCTGTGGGGCCGCACCCATCCGCTGCCGCGGCTCACCTGCTGGATGGGGGATCCCGGCTGTGCCTACACCTACAGCGGTCTGCGCAACCGCATCGAGGCCTGGACCCCGGCGGTGCAGCGGCTCAAGGCCCGGGTGGAGGCCGAACTCGGGCTGAGGTTCAACTCGCTGCTGCTGAATCGCTACCGCGACGGCCGCGATCGGCTCCACTGGCATGCCGACGACGAGCCGGAACTGGATCCCGGAGCACCGATCGCCTCACTCAGCCTGGGCTCCTACCGCACCTTTCGGATGCGTCCCCGGCACGTCCCGGAGGGCGGGCGGGCGCCACTGGGGTTCGTCCTGGGAATGGGGGATCTGCTGGTGATGGATCCCCCCACCCAGGAGCACTGGCTGCATCAGGTCCCCCAGCGTCTGCGGGTGAAGGACGAGCGCATCAACCTCACCTTCCGGGTGATCCGGCCGGAAGCGATCCGGCCTGATGGATCGGCGGATCGATAGCGTCCTGGGGTGGTGGAACCCATCCCTCCAACCTCTTCGATCGTGCTGGCGGCGGACGATCCGGCGGGCCTGGCCCGGTTCTACGGCGCCCTGCTGGAGGTGCAGCCGCTGCCGGGATGGAGTGAGCGTCACTGGCGAGTGCCCTGGCCGGCGGGGGGCTGGCTGGAGGTCTATGCCCCGTCCAGCAAGCGCCCCCAACCAAGGCAACAGGGGCGGCTCGCCGTGTGTGTGCAACGCCGCGCCGGCGGCAGTGACGCGTCTGCGGTGCTGACGGACTGGATCTCAGCAGCCCTCGCCGTGGGCGCTTCGCCGTTGCAACCACCGCGGCAGGAGTCCTTCGGGGCGGAAGCCTGGCTGCTGGATCCGGAGGGCAATCGGCTGCTGCTGCTGGTGTTGATGGATGGGTTGGCCTGAAGCGGATCGCTACGCCGCCCGGCAGGGACTGACCTGAGGCTATGGGGCCTCTGTCAGCGGTTCCTGCCGGATTGGATGACTGAAATGACGTTCAACGCGGATGCATCGGTCTCAGGTCATGATCGGCGTCTGGCTCAACGGGATCGGCTGACCGCTCACCGGCGCAATCCCTGTGGCCAGGCGCCATAGGCTTCTGGTAACGGCACCAATGGGAGATGCTGCCTGAACTCCTGCTCGCGATCGGTCTGCCGCTGGCCCTGCTGTTCACCCTGGTGCTGGTTCTTGAGCGTGGGGGTGATCGGCTGCCACCCTGGCTGCAGCGCCTCTCTCAGCGACCTTCGCTGCTGTGGAATGTGGGGGTCGGTCTGATCATCACCCTGTCGCTGTTGCGCTGGTTGCTGAAGCGCTGAGGGGTCACGGCATCACTGCCGTAGCAGCAGGACGCGTTTGCAACGCGCGGTGATGATCCCGGCCGGGGCTGGGCGCGCTTCCCAGGTTCACGATCAACGTGGTTCCATCTGGACGCTTCCGCCATGACTGAACTCGGTACATGCCCCTTCAGTGGCCACGGCACGGCAGCGATGCCCGTGGCGGGGCGAGGCCCCTCCCCGCGGGACTGGTGGCCCCAGCAGATCAACCTCGGGATCCTGCGCCAGCACTGTCCGGCGTCCAACCCCCTGGGCTCTGATTTCAACTACGCCGAAGCCTTCAGCCAGCTCGATTACCACGGCCTCAAGCGCGACCTGATCGCGCTGATGACCGACTCCCAGGACTGGTGGCCCGCCGACTGGGGCCACTACGGCGGCCTGTTCATCCGCATGGCCTGGCACAGCGCCGGCACTTACCGCACCGCCGATGGCCGCGGCGGCACCGGCAACCAGCGCTTCGCGCCGATCAACAGCTAGCCCGACAACGGCAATCTCGACAAGGCCCGCCGGCTGCTGTGGCCGATCAAGCAGAAGTACGGCAACCGGATCTCCTGGGCCGACCTGATGATCCTGGCCGGCAACTGCGCGCTCGAATCGATGGGGCTGCGCACCTCCCCCTGTGTCAGGAAAGAAGTCCACCCGGTTTGACAAGTCCACCAGGGGGCCAACCGAATCACCATGAAACCGACCTATGACGCCGCTGTTAAGGAGGAGGTCCACAAGCGCATGAGCCCTCCCAGCCGGGAAAGCATTCCAGAGATCTCTCGCTGCACAGGCATTGCTACCAGCACCTTGTATAGCTGGAAACGCCAATGGAGAAGTCGTGGTGATCTGGTTCCTGCCAGTACAAGTCCAGCGGAAGATTGGACTCCTGCTGACAAGTTGGCAGCGGTGATCCAGTCTACTGGGCTGAATGGGGCTGATTTGGGAGCATTCTGCCGAGAGCGCGGTCTTTACCCCAAACAACTTGCGCGTTGGCGTCAAGCCGCCGAAGATGCTAACAGCTCTACTGCAGCAACCATGTCTGACCAACGTGAACTACGGAAACAGAATCAAGAGCAAGCTCGCCAGATTCGGCGCCTGGAACGTGAGTTGCAAAAGAAAGAAAAAGCACTTGCAGAGGCGGCAGCATTGCTGTTCGTCGCAAAAAAGCGCGATGCCCTCTGGCCACAAAGCGAGGAGAGCTGATTGTGGAAGAAGATCGTCAGAAAGCCTTGCGGCTTCTCGAGGAGGGCCAAAAGAAAGGGGCACCTGCGAGTGCAATTGCTGATTTACTTGGCATCTGCACACGCTCCCTGCGGCGCTGGGGACATGCATTTGCAGCCCATGGCTTTAGCAAGGACGGCCGCAAGGGCTCTAAGCGCCAGGTCAGCCATCGTTTCAGCGATGAGGAAAGAGGTCGATTGATTGAGACGATTAATAATCCTAGGTTTGGCGATCTCCATCCAGCGCAGATTGTAGCCATTCTTGCAGAGGAGAAAGACTATGTCGGCTCTGAGTCAACAATCTACCGCATCATGCGTCAAGAAGGGCTGCTAAACCATCGTGGCAGAAGTCGACCGCCAAGAGAGAAAAGGGAGGCGCCAGTGCTAGAGGCTACAGGCATTCATCAAGTGCTGGCCTGGGATATTACCCTGCTACCAGGATCCGTCAGTGGACAGTTCTTCTATCTCTACATGGTGATGGATGTATGGAGTAGGCGCATTCTTGGAGTAGAGGTTTATGAACAGGAAAGTGGCCGTCTTGCCAGTGAGTTCTTTGATCGAGTATGCCGCGATGAGGGCATTTACAAAGGGATGGCAACGGTTCTCCACTCCGATAACGGCGCCCCGATGCGGTCCTTTACTTTGGCAGCAAAACTGTCTGAACTTGGAGTGATACGCTCCTTCTCAAGACCAGGCGTGAGCAATGATAATGCATTTGCCGAATCCTTATTTCACACAATGAAATATCATCAGAGCTATCCACATCGTCGCTTCCGAGATTTGCTTTCGGTCAGAGCCTGGGTTGATGGGTTCGTCGATTGGTATAACAATGAACATCGGCACAGCGGCATCAAGTATGTGACGCCTAATCAGCGACACTTCGGCCAGGCAGAAGAGATATGCACTCGTCGCCAACAGACCTACGAAAAAGCACGTGAGCTGAATCCACGACGATGGAGCCGTCATTCACGGAATTGGTCGCAGCCGCAAACAGTCAAGATCAATCATCCACGAGCAGAAAAGGATATCTCTCAATGACGATCAGATTTTTAGGCTCCAGGAGGGAGAGGTTGGCCCGCCCGCAAGGGGCGGGCCGAGCTCGCCCTCCGCCCGGGAGCCGGCCGCTCTATCCTCGGGCGATGAGTCCAATAGCCTTTGAGTCTTTCCAGAAGTCACGGCGAAGGCACATTCAACAGCCTTCTGCATTGCCAAGGCAGTGGTTAGCCGCATTGAACGCAGTAACTTTTAATAGAGATCGTGCAATATCCATGCAAACATTCATGTCAATGACATTTTTCATGCTCGCTTTGAGGCATCAATCGCCCCAATCGAGTAAGATATGAGAGGTGCTCAAGGCAGCGCCACGAGTGGACTTCTTTCCTGATAGACGCCGCCGGGTCCCGAAACGCATGCACCGCCATGCTCACGCGTCGCTCTTTGTGGTGCTTTCGGGTCAGGGTGAGATCCGCCTAGGGGACGAGACCTGCCTCCTGAATCCCGGGGATGGGGCCGCTGTTCCGCGCTGGGTGATCCACCAGAGTCGCAACACCTCCGCCAGCGACGACCTGCTGCTGCTGGCGATCACCGATTGCGGCCTCACCAAGGCGGTGCTCAGTGACGACGACAGCCGCATCCGCTTGAAGGGCGGTGGTGCCGATGCCTTCGTGACAGTTGATTCCGCCGACCCGCTCTCGCCATGAGCGCCCTCTTGGACAGCGCTTAGCCCCACCAGGGCCAATTGGCCCGCGCCCCGTTCCCGCTCCAGCCGGATCTCCAAGTGGGAGAATCCGAGGCGTGAGAAGCTGGCCCATCGGCAAGCGCGCCTGGATCACCCGAGTGGGTGCTTCCCCTGTCTTGATTAAACCCATGAATCAAATTCTGGCTTTGAGCCATGGCTTCAAAATGGTGGGTCTGCAGGCGCATCAGGTGTCTCGCGTCGAGTTCCTTGTCCGACCAACTTCAGTGTCGCGGGACCAGCAGGCGACGATCAGAACAAGAGCTTTGCAATATTGGAAGTGGCGTATTGGCTGCGCACGGGGTAGTGACCGTCAACATTGGCGGTGATATTGACATTGGACTGACGCTCGAAGACCATCACCATGTCCGAGCCTCCGAACAGAAAGG
>JBJTUJ010000014.1:0-14728 GCA_046080685.1 Cyanobium sp.
GAGGTGGTGTACGAGCGCCATCGCCACCGCTACGAGTTCAACAACGCCTACCGCACCCTGTTCCTGGAATCGGGCTACGCCATCAGCGGCACCTCCCCCGACGGCCGCCTCGTGGAACTGATCGAGCTCCGGGATCACCCCTTCTTCACCGCCTGCCAGTACCACCCGGAATTCCTCTCCCGCCCCGGCAAGCCCCATCCCCTGTTCCGCGGCCTGATCGAGGCGGCCC
This sequence comes from Cyanobium sp., assembly GCA_046080685.1. Taxonomy (GTDB): domain Bacteria; phylum Cyanobacteriota; class Cyanobacteriia; order PCC-6307; family Cyanobiaceae; genus Cyanobium. Next base: position 230 of record JBJTUJ010000014.1, read on the forward strand.
AGCAGCGGCTGCCCGAATCCCCCGGCGCCTTCGCCCCGATCGCCGAGCGGCTGGGCACCCCCGGCTGACCCCCTGGCCCCCCGTGCCCGTCACCGACACCATCACGATCCCTGCGGAGGCCGAGGCCCTGCCCCCACCGGCGGATCTGCCGCTGGTGGAAACCTTCCACTCCCTCCAGGGGGAGGGGATCCACGCCGGTCGCAGCGCCTTCTTCCTGCGCCTGGCCGGCTGCGACGTGGGCTGCTCCTGGTGCGACACCAAGGTGTCATGGCCGGAGTCGGCCCATCCCCGCCGCAGCCTGGGGGATCTGGCCGCCGAAGCCCGTGAGGCGGCGGAGGCCGGCGCCGCCTTCGTGGTGATCACCGGCGGCGAGCCGCTCCAGCACAACCTCACGCCCCTCTGCGTCGCGCTCGACACCGCCACTGCGCTGTGCCCCAGGGGATCGCTGCCCCTGCACCTGGAGACCAGCGGCGTCCATCCCCTCAGCGGCCGCTTCGACTGGATCACCCTCTCGCCCAAGCGCCACCGGCCCCCGCGGGCCGAGCTGCTCACCGTCTGCCACGAACTCAAGGTAGTGGTGCACGAGACGGCCGACCTCACCTTCGCCGTCACGATGGCCGAGGCCGCCCGCTCGCAGAGGGCCGCGGAATCGGCGGCTGCGCCATCGGTGCCCCCGCAGCCGGCCCTGCTGCTTCAGCCCGGCTGGGACAGCGCCCGGGGCCAGGAGCTTGCGGTGGCCTTCGTGCGCCGGCACCCCGACTGGCGCCTCAGCCTGCAGACCCACAAGTGGCTGCGGGTGCGCTGAACCCTCAGAGCTGCTGGGCCGGCCGCTGCAGCTCTTCCGCCTTCCACAGCCGCCAGCGCACCTCAAGATCACTGGGCGCGTAGATCACGATCGGCAGGCTGGCGTTGTAGGGCACCACGAACGGCTTGCCGCCCATCGGCACGAACGCACGCCGCTTCGGCTCCCCGGGCGGGCAGGCCATGCGGGTCGAGGCCATCGGGCCCACGTCGGACACCCGGTAGATGGGGAAGCCCAAGCCCGGCAGCGATTCAGACCGCAGCCGGCCGCCGAAGCGATGGCGGTTGCAGTCCACCTCCACCTCCCGCCCCACGATCAGCTCCACCCGCCAGTCGCTCGGGCTGGGGGAGAGGGAGGGGTCCCGGGTGGGCGGCAGCACGCCGGGAAGCTGGATCACCCAGCGGCGCTCCCCCGCGGCGGGGCTGGGATAGCGGGAGAGATCCAGCCGCGGGATCGCCGTCGCGGGCGACAGCGGTGCCAGGGACAGCGCGGCCAGAAGGCCGGTCAGCAGGGGGCGGGCGAGGGGCATGCGCAGCAGCGGGCACCTCAGGCATGTTGATCGGGCCCCGCCCACAATGGGGGCGCCGGCTTCACCATGACGCCGCCGAGCCCTGCCGTGCCCGCGTCCCCAGCCCCCCCGCCCATCTCCCCCCCGATCACCGTCGCCCTGCTCTCGGGCGGCCTGGATTCGGCCACCGCCGCCGCCCTTGCCCTCGAAGAAGGCCACCGGGTGCTCGGCCTCTCCTTCGACTACGGCCAGCGCCATCGCCGCGAACTGGAGGCCGCCGCCGCCGTGGCCACCAGCCTGGGCCTGGCCGAACACCAAGTGATCCAGGTGAATCTGGCCGCCTGGGGCGGTTCGGCCCTCACCGACGCCACGATCCCGGTTCCCGGCGATGGCGTGCAGGACGGCGTGATCCCCAGCACCTACGTGCCCGGGCGCAACACGGTGTTCATCGCCCTGGGGCTGAGCCTGGCGGAGGCGCGCGGAGCCGATCGGCTGGCCCTCGGGGTCAACGCCGTGGATTATTCCGGCTATCCCGACTGCCGCCCCGACTATCTGGCGGCGTTCCAGACCCTGGCCGACCTGGCCACCCGCGCCGGCCGGGAGGGCCACGGCCCCCGGCTGTGGGCGCCGCTGGTGACCTGGAGCAAGGCGGAGATCGTGCGCCAGGCCCTGCGGCTGGGGGTGCCGATCGCCTCCACCTGGAGCTGCTACCAGGGCGGCGACCAGCCCTGCGGCGTCTGCGACAGCTGCCGGATCCGCGACGCGGCGCTGATCGAGGCCGGCCGGCCCGATCTGGCCAGTCCCGCAGGGCAGGCCAACGCGCGCGGGGCGGGAGCTCGGTGAGCCGCCACCTGCGCGTGCTGCCCTGGCGCGAACCCTGGGCGGTGGCCACGGCCCTCGCCAGCGAGGCTGGTCGGGCGGAGGGGCTGGTCCTGCTGGAGGGCGACGGCAGTGTGCTCGGACGGCAGGCGGTGCTGGCGGTGGAGCCCCTGGAGCAGATCTGCTGCCGCGGGCTGCCAGGCTCCCCGGGGGCGGCCGACCCCTTCGCCGCCCTGGAGGCGATGCGGGAAAGGGGCGGGCCGTGGCTGGGCTGGCTGGGGTACGAGGCGGGGGCCTGGGTGGAACCGGCCCCACACTGGCGGGCCAGCGACATGGCCGGCCTCTGGGCCGGCCGCTATGACCCGCTGCTGCACTTCGACCGCCTTGCACGACGCTGCTGGCTGGACGGCGAGGATCCCGCCCGCCTGGAAGCGATGGCCGCCCGGTTGGCGGCCCTGCCCCTGGGGGATCCCCAACCGCAGCCAACCTGGCCCGAAGGCGTGGGTCTGGCGCCGGAGGCCTGGCACTGGCACACGCCGCCGGAGCGCTACAGCGAGCAGGTGCGCTGCCTGCGCAGGCTCATCGCGGCAGGGGACCTGTTCCAGGCCAACCTCACCGCCTGCTGCGAGGCCTGGCTGGAGGCCGCGGCCGATCCGCTCGCCCTGCACGCGCGGTTACGGCGCCATTGTCCCGCCCCCTTCGCCGCCCTGGCGGTGGCCGGCGGGGAAGCGGTGGGCGAGGCGGTGGTGTCGGCCTCGCCCGAGCGCTTCCTGCGGCTGGCGCCCGATGGCCGGGTGGAGACGCGTCCGATCAAGGGCACCCGGCCCCGCCATGCCGATCCAACGGCCGATGCCGATGCGGCGGCCGATCTGATCACCGATCCCAAGGACCGGGCGGAGAACGTGATGATCGTCGATCTGCTGCGCAACGACCTGGGCCGGGTCTGCCGCAGCGGCTCCATCCAGGTGCCCCAGCTGGTGGGCCTGGAGAGCTACGCCCAGGTGCACCACCTCACCTCGGTGGTGGAAGGGCAGCTGGCGGCGGGGCAGGGCCTGGTGGATCTGCTGCGGGCCTGCTGGCCGGGCGGGTCGATCAGCGGCGCCCCCAAGGTGCGGGCCTGCCGGCGGCTCGATGAACTCGAGCCCGTGCCCCGAGGCCCGTACTGCGGCTCCCTGTTCCACCTCGGGGCCGACGGCAGTTTCGACAGCAGCATCCTGATCCGCAGCGTGATGGTGCGGGGCCGCCGCCTGCGGGTGCATGCCGGTGGCGGCATCGTGGCCGATTCCGATCCCGAGGGGGAGGCGCGGGAGATGGGCTGGAAGATCCAGCCCCTGCTGGAGGCCCTGGCATGAGCGCCGCCCTCGCCTGGATCGGCGAGCCGGCCCTGGCGGCGGCCGGGCGGGGGCGCTGGGGAAGCCCCGACGGGCTCAGCCTGCCCCTCGACGACCGGGGCCTGCTGCTGGCCGACGGCCTGTTCGAGACGGTGCTCGTGGAAGCGGGCCAGCCCCACCTGCTGGCGGCCCACCTGCAGCGCTGGTGCCGTTCCGCCGACCTGCTGGCGCTGGCGCCACCCCCCGGGGAGGCGGTGGTGCGGGGCCTGCTGGCCGAGGCGCTGCGGCGGAGCGGCTGGGCCGACGCCGTGCTGCGGCTGAACTGGAGCCGCGGGGGCGGTGGCAGGGGCATCGACCTGCCCGGCCCCGGGGATCCGCTGGCCGCGCCACGCTTCTGGCTGCAGTTGAGCCCATGGCAACCCCGGTTCACACCGGTGCGGGTCGTGCTCAGCCGCTGGGAGAGCCGCAACGCCGCCAGCCTGATCAGCCGGTGCAAGACCTTCGCCTACGGCGGCGCGATCCAGGCCCGCCGTGAAGCCCGGATCGCCGGGGCCGACGACGCCCTGCTGAGCAGCAGCGCCGGCGGGCTCTGCTGCGGCACCGTCGCCAACCTGCTGCTGCGCAGCGGCGGCCGCTGGCTGACGCCGCCCCTGGCGAGCGGCTGTCTGCCGGGGGTGATGCGGGGCCAGGCCCTCGCCCTGGGCCTGGCCGAGGAGGCCTCCCTGGAAGCCACGGATCTGGAGCTCGCTCAGGGCGCCCTGCTGATCAACAGCCTGGGCTGCCGACCGATCGCCGCGTTCGAGGGCAGTCCCCTGCGCCACCCCACGGCGGAGCAGGCCGAACAGCTCTGGCGCCGCCTGCTGGCCGAGGGGAACCGCGGCCCGGAAGCCGCCCCCTCCTCCCCGGCATGACCTTCCCGGTACGCATCGGTTTCGGGGCCTGGAGCCTGCCTCCCCACCCGGTGTTCGAGCTGCTGGCCTTCGCCGTGGCCCTGGCGCTGCTGCGCCGCGCCCGCCGCCATGATCCTCTGGCCGCAGCCCAGCGCAGCACTGTGCTGATCGGTGGACTGGCGGGAGCCCTGCTCGGGGCCAAGGGCCTGGTGCTGAACGAGCACCGGGCGCTGCGGGGCGTGCTGCTCGGGGCGCTGATCACCACCCTGGTGAATGGGGCCGCCTGCTTGGGGTGATGCGCTGAAGCGCCGCCGCCCAGCCGTCCCGGAGCCGTCATAGGGTCGCCCGGCACAGTGGCCCAGGGCATGGACGGCAGGGAGGCGGGGTTGCAGGAAGGCACGACCGAGCGCTGTGGAATGCGCCGTGGACTGCACCTTGGAAGACGTCATCCTCGACCGGGTCGCAGAGCCGTCGAGTCATCGCTGCAGCTGGGGGTACTCGGCCTGCTGGCCCTGCTGCTCCCCGCCTGCGGCGGACAGAGGGAAACCAAGGCCCAGGGCGCCCGCGCCGGTGATCTGCTGGTGAAGGCAGGGGACACTCGGGTCGAGCTGGTCGCTCCCTTCCAGCCCGGGGTGGCCAACGGGTTGTACAAGGGGGTGGTGAAGGTGTCGCAGCCCGGCGGTGAGAGTCGGCTGTTCCGGGTCAATGCCGTGTGCAGCCTGAAGGGTGAGCCGGGTTGGCCCACCTATGACAATCTGTTCGGCGATCCACTCAGCGATGCCGGCAAATTGCCCCAGGGAGCCTCGCCACAGCGCTGGCAGATTTTCTACCATTTTGATGGCAGAGTTGAATCCAATCGCAAGCTCACCATCCAGCCCTGGATGGCACGGCTGAAAGATAATCTGTGTCGGCGCGGTGACTTCGACGACAGCGCCCGTGGCAAGGCGGGGTAACCCTGAAGCCCGGCCAAGCCCTCCCGTTGCCGAAGGGCCGGAGCAGCGAAGGTGGTCTTGTAGCAATTGACACCCCGGCCCGGGCTGAGGTCACCAAGGATGAGAGTGAAACCAGCTATGGGTTTTACTCAATGCCAAAGACTCTTTTCAAAGTTGATCTCACCAAGCCGATGGATCAACAGGAGATGCCAGGGCATAACCGCTGGCATCCCGATATCCCAGCGGTGGTGTCGGTCAATCCCGGAGAGGTGTTCCGGATCGAGTGCAAGGACTGGACCGACGGCCAGATCAAGAACAACGATGACCCTCAAGACATCGCCGATGTGAATCTCGAGGTCGTGCACGTCCTCAGCGGTCCCATCTGGGTCAATGGCGCACAGCCTGGCGACATTCTCGTCGTGGATATCCTCGATGTCGGTGCCCTCCAGGGGGATGAGTGGGGATTCACCGGCATTTTCGCGAAGGAGAACGGTGGTGGCTTCCTGACCGATCATTTCCCCAAGGCGGCCAAGGCCATCTGGGATCTGGAGGGCATCTACACCACCTCCCGTCACATCCCCGGGGTGCGCTTTGCCGGCATCACCCACCCCGGCCTGATTGGCTGCGCTCCTTCCCATGAGCTTCTCAAGGAATGGAACCGGCGGGAAACGGAACTCGTGAACACGGCTCCCGATCGCCGCACCTATGGCGCTGGCCTCTCGGGAAGCGAGCCGGTGCTGGCGGCGTTGCCCAATCCCAACAGTGCAATCCTCGGCACCCTGCCCGGGTCGGAGTTCGAGCGGGTGGCTAACGAGGCGGCCCGCACGGTGCCTCCGCGTGAGCATGGCGGCAACTGTGACATCAAGAACCTCACCAAGGGCACGCGCATCTACTTCCCTGTGTATGTCGAAGGCGCCAAGCTTTCGATGGGTGATATCCACTTCTCCCAGGGTGATGGCGAGATCTCCTTCTGTGGAGCAATCGAGATGTCAGGCTACCTGGATCTCCACGTGGAGATCATCAAGGGCGGTATGGCGAAGTATGGGATGGTCAATCCCATGTTCAAGACCAGCCCCGTGGAGCCCCACTTCACCGACTACCTGGTGTTCGAGGGCATCTCGGTGGATGAATTCGAGGGCAAGCAGTACTACATGGACGTCCACATCGCCTATCGCCGGGCATGCCTGAACGCTATCGAGTACCTCAAGAAGTTCGGTTACACCGGAGAGCAGGCTTATCTGCTGCTCAGTTGTGCGCCGGTTGAGGGCAGGATCAGCGGGATTGTTGACATCCCCAATGCCTGTTGCACCCTGGCAATTCCCACATCGATCTTCGACCAGGACATCCTGCCGACCTGACGGCAGGCACACCTTACGCGGTGTTCATCGTTGACCCAGTGAGGCCATCACTGTCGGGGGAGACCTGCTGGCCAGCTCTCCCCCCTCCTTATCAGAATCACCCTCGTTTTCCCCCTCTCTGCCATGCCCGTTTACGAGTTCAGTTGCGCCAATGGCTGCGAAAACTATGAGGTCTGGCGCAGTATCGATGAGCGCAAGTCGCAAACCGATTGCCCTGCCTGCGGTGGCAATGGCATTCGCCTGTTCAATCCGCCCATGACCCTCACCGGCAGTTTCCGCCTGAAGAAGGAAGTGGCGGAACCCAGGCTGGTGCGCAAGGAAACAGGCGACTCCGACACTTCCAAGCCCCGTCTGCGTGAAAGTGGCACCAGGCCCTGGATGCTCAACCGAGGCTGCTGATCAGCGGGGATCTTCAACCCGAAAGGGCATCAGCAAAGGCCCCACGGACCTGTCGTCCGTGGGGCCTTTTTCGTGTGGATTGATGCTGTGGTGACCGGGGGAGAGACTGCACCGGTCAGACAGCTATCAAACAGTGAGAAACTCCTGGATGATGGCATCGGAGAGTTGAGCGGTTGGGCCGCTGGACACAATGCCACCCCGCTGCATGGCATAGTAGAAGTTTGATTGCCGAACAAAGTGAAGATGCTGCTCAACCAGGAGAACACTGATTCCGGTCTCCTTCATGATGCGCTGAACAGCATGCTCGATATCCATAATGATGGAGGGCTGAATCCCCTCAGTTGGTTCATCCAGCAGCAGAAGCTTCGGCTTGCCGAGTAGAGCACGGGCAATGGCAAGCTGCTGCTGCTGTCCGCCGCTGAGATCGCCGCCGCGACGATTAAGGAACTTCTCCAGAATCGGAAAGAGATCAAAAACCAGCGGATCGATGTGGCGATTCTTGCCCAGTCCTCCAGGCAGGGCCTCCATGCCCAACAGCAGGTTCTCCTTCACCGATACCTGGGGAATGATATCCCTGCCTTGGGAGACATAGCCAATACCAGCCCTCGCGCGCCGATAGGGAGGCTCGGAAGTGAGTGCTTTATCGCCGTACTGGATCGTGCCGGACCGCTGTTGCAGCAGGCCAATCACAGTCTTGAGAAACGTGGTCTTGCCCACACCGTTGCGGCCGATGAGGCAGACCATCTGTCCTTCGGAGATCGACAGGTCCACATTGCGCAGAATGTGACTTTCCCCATAGTAGACATTGAGGTCGGAGACCTGCAGAAGAGGCTGAGAACTCATGGAATCAATGCCGGCGGTACATGAATGCGGGTTGGAGGCAGCTTGACGCTGGAAAAAGGGAAGGTCAGTCTTCTGTTTTGCCCAGATACACTTCAATCACTCGGGGGTCAGACTTGACCTGATCCAGGGTGCCTTCCGTAAGCACCTGACCCTGATGCAGAACCGTCACATCAAAATCAAGATCGCGGATGAACTCCATGTCGTGTTCGATCACGACAACAGTGTGGTCCCCGGCCAGCGATTTGATCAGTTCCGCCGTGCGTACCGTCTCCTCATCGGTCAGACCGGCGACGGGTTCGTCGAGGAGCAGAACTTCCGGCGACTGGGCCACCAGCATGGCGATGGCAAGCCACTGCTTCTGGCCATGGGAGAGGGACCCGGCCTTGGCTGTGGCGTTGGGGGCAAGACCCACGTAGTTCATCAGCCGATGGACTTCGTCCTTCACCGAGGTGGGCAGGCGATTGGCCAGCAGCTTGACGGGGTTCTTGTAGGGCGATGCTGCCAGCTCGAGGTTCCTCAGAACGGTCAGGTTGTCGAACACGCGCGGAGTCTGGAACTTGCGGCCGATTCCCTCGCGTGAGATGCGCTGTTCGCTGAGACCCACGAGCGACTTCCCCTTGAAGGTGACCGTTCCCTTGGTCGGTCGCACCTTGCCGGTGATGACGTCGAGAAAGGTGGTCTTGCCGGCCCCATTCGGACCGATGATCGATTTGAGTTCACCCTTGTAGAGCTTGAGGCTCAGGTCCGTCAGGGCATAGAAGCCGTCGAAGCTCACGCTGACGTCGTTCAGTTCAAGCAGGGGTTCAGTCATGGGCTCTGGCCGTGAAGGTGGTGGGTACGGAGAGAAGGGACGGCAAGGGGGAACAGCAAGGACGACGGGTCTGGATCGGTAAGCCGCAATCAGGTGGGAGGGATGCCCCTAACGGCGGCTCGAGGGCCTGAACTCATGAAGACATCCTTCTCATGAGACCTCATCCAGGGCGCCAACCTCGTCATCCAGCTGGGGATAGGTACGGGCAGGGGGTGCGATGCCGAACGCCGCAAGCAGCGAGCGGAAGCCACCATTGCGGAACCAGCCGTAGATGCCATCAGGCATCAGAATCACAACAAAGATGAACAGGGCTCCCTGAACAAACAGCCAGGCCTCGGGCAGAGCTTCACTGACAAGACTGCGCAGGTAATTCACCACAGTGGCTCCGATGATGGGGCCAACAAGAGTGCCGCGTCCACCAACAGCAACCCAGATCACCATCTCGATCGAGTTGGAGATGGACATGAACTGAGGTGAAACAATGCCGGACTGAACCGTGTAGAGGGCTCCAGAGACCCCACAGAGAGCCCCAGCCACAAGGAAAACGATGGTTTTGAAGGGCACCGGATTGAAGCCCGTGAAGCGCAGTCTCTGTTCGTCGTCGCGGATGGCGATCAGCACATCTCCGAACCGGCCACTGGTGAAGTAGCGGCAGATGAGGAACGCGATCGGCAGGCATACAACTGTGAGGCGATACAGCCAGAGCTGCATGTCAGGTGAGCCCACCAGCATCCCGAACAGTTCACAGGTGCTGGTCTTGAGGCCGTTGGTGCCGTTGATCAGTTTCTGCTGGCCATTGAAGAAATGATAAAAGACCATCAGAGCCGCTTGGGTGATGATCGAGAAATACACGCCCTTGATGCGGTTTCTGAAAATCAGATAACCAACAAGGCCCGCCACAATTGCGGGGATCACCCACATGGCAATCAGAGTGAAGGTAGGAGACCAGAAGGGCTGCCAGAAGAAGGGAAGCTGCTCTACCCCGTAGTTCTCGAAAAACTTGGGAATGCCATTGCCACCCGCTTCACTCTTGGTGTTGAGCATCAGGTTCATCGCAACGGCATAGCCACCGAGCGCGAAGAAGATGCCCTGACCAAGGCTCAGCAGGCCGGTATAGCCCCAGATCAAATCGATTGCGAGAGCCGTGATCGCTAGAGAAAAGTAACGACCGAACAGGTTGAGTCGGAAATCATCCAGTACCGCCGGGAGAATGAATAAGGCAATCGCTAGGAGAATCCAAGGCACAAGTCGTCGGAAGATTTTCACGGCTGAAGGATCCAGGTTCGGTGGGAATGGGGAAGAGTCAGGGCATCTGGAGCAGAGATATCAGGCATCAACCGAGCGCCCCTTCTGGGGGAACATGCCGTTCGGGCGGAACTGAAGGAAAGCGATGATGAAGATAAAGACCAGCACCAGTGACATACTGGTGGTGGCAAAGAACTCAACGATGCTCTTCAAACCTTCCGGCAGGTTGGGAAACATGATCAGCAGCGATCCGGAACCGATCACCGACTGAATGACCCCGAGAATCAACGCCGCCATGATCGTGCCGAGCAGGTTGCCCACTCCTCCCAGCACAATCACCATGAAGCAGGACACGATGTAGGCGGCCCCCAGGTTGGGGCCGACTGAGCCAAGAAGCGTGATGGCAGAACCAGCCACACCAGCCAGTCCGGAGCCGATCCCAAACGTGATGCTGTCCACCCGGTCTGTGGGGATGCCGAGGCAATTGCTCATCTGACGGTTCTGAGTCACGGCCCGAATCCGCAGTCCCCAAACGCTCTTGGTGAGAAACCAGACCATGGCGAGCAGAAGAATGGCAGAGAGCAGGATGATGAACACGCGGATGCCGGGGAGCTCGATGCCACCGATCTTTCCCCAGCTTCCCTGCAACCACTTCGGAGCAGTGACATCGATGTTGCGGGGACCGAACCAGGCACTCGAGAGGGGGCGCACCTTGGAGAGCAGGTCAATGAGAACAATTCCCACAACTCCGGAGAGTGCCCACCAAAGTCCAGTGAGATAGGAGAAGAATGCTTTCTGGGAGAAGCGGGGCAGAAAGAAACGCTGTCCTGCATAGCCGAGGGCTATGGCAACCAGGATCCCAATCAGCATTGATGTGGAGATGCTGCGGATCAACTGGATCAGCACCAGACTCACGCCCCACGTTGCCAACAATGTTTCCAGAGGTCTGCCGTAGAGCTGCCGGATTAGTGTTCGCTCCAGCAGCACGCCGAACAGTGCCGTGACCAGAAAGGAAAAGACCAGCGCTACTGGAAAATAGAGTTCAAAGATCAAGCCCCCCATGGGCTTGAAGATCGACTGGACGACAAACGTTACATAAGCTCCGAGCATCATAAGCTCGCCATGAGCTAGATTGATCACACCCATGAGGCCAAACACAATGGCCAACCCAGTCGCCGCCAACAGCAGCACGGAGCCGATGCTGAGACCATCCAGAATCTGAGAAAAGAAGAGTTCCAACGGTAGAAAGGCAAAGCGAAATTCTCCTGTCCGCTGCGAGCCGGATAGCGGACGGAAGCTGGCTGTGGTTGTGGGCGGGCGTGGGTGTGAGAATGGGGCAAGAGCATGCAGCCCTTGCCCCTGATGAGGAAGGTGGCGGCTCAGAGCTCGCCACCCTCAGGGTCATCACATCCTGAACTTGCCGGCGTCGGGACGATCCTGTGTCCAGTCGCAGGTGTATCCCTTGGTTTCAGGAACGAACTGGTTCCAGGGGATGGGCGGGATGGCCGTCTTGCTGTCGGACAGGATCTTGAACTGACCCGTGGGTTCCGCCTCGCCGATGAGCACCCGCTCGGAGGTGTGGTGGTTGGGGAACATCTTGATCTCGCCCTGGGGAGCGGCGAAGGTGATCCCGATCATGGTCTTGCGAACCTTGTCGAGATCCTCGAAGGTTCCGGCCTTCTCAACAGCGTTCTTCCAGAGATACACCATGTTGTAGGCGGATTCGGCGGGGTCACCGGTGACCCGTTCGGCGCCATACATCTTCTGGAAGTCGGCGGTGAACTTCTTCGAAGCCGGGGTATCCAGGCTCATGAAGAAGTTCCAGGCTGCATAGGTGCCGGTGGTGTACTCGGGGCCGATCTGGCGGATCTCCTCCTCAGCGATGGAGAAGGACATGATCGGGTACTTGGCCGGATCGATGCCCGCCGCCTTGAACTGCTTGAACAGAGCGACGTTGGAGTCGCCGTTCAGCGTGTTGATGATGATGCCTCCGTTGGGGAAGGCCTTCTTGATCTTGGCGATGATCGGGGCCACCTCGGTATTGCCGAGGGGGATGTAGTCCTCACCCACGGTTTCACCGCCAAGGGCCTTCATCTGCTCCTTGATGATGGTGTTGGCAGTACGCGGGTAGACGTAATCCGAACCAACCAGGTAGACTTTCTTGCCAAGTTTGTCGCTGAAGTTCTTCATCAGCCAGTCAACGGCGGGCTCAGCCTGCTGGTTGGGAACGGCGCCGGAGTAGAAGATGTTCCTCGAACACTCCTGCCCTTCGTACTGGATCGGGTAAAAGAGGATGTGGTTCTTGGATTCGAAGACCGGCAGCATGGCCTTGCGGCTGGCTGAGGTCCAGCCGCCGAACAGGGCCGCCACGCGCCGGCCGCGGATCAGCCGTTCCGCCTCAGCGGCGAACACCAGCGGCTCGGAGGCGCCATCGCGCTGAACCGCCTCGATCTTCAGCCGCCGACCGCCGGCCCGCACGCCGCCGGCTGCGTTGATCTCATCGATCGCCAGGCGTTCGGCCTCGGCCACGCCCACCTCCGAGATCGCCATCGTGCCGGAAAGCGAGTGCAGGATTCCCACCGGCACGCTGGCGTCGAAGCGCGGCCTGGCGCTGCAGGCCACCAGCAGCGCCGTGGCTGCGGCCATGGCTGCTGCGCCTGCGCCGACTCGCGCAGCCAGCGCGGCAGCCTGGGGCGGAAGCCTGATCGGGCGCTGCGGCATGACCCCTGGTGCTGACGGCGCTCTCTCGTCTTATAGGCGAGGGGGTTCCGGCGGGCTGGAAGCGGTGGGCCGGAGCTGCACCAGTCCGTCTTCGGTAGCAACGGTGACCCGGTGTGCCCCGGTCGGGGCTGCAGGATCCGCCGGTCGGCGGAAATGCGGATGTTCACGGAGTACCGGCCCAGCCACGGCTACGACGAGTACTTCAGTGATCCCGATCAGCCCCGCCAGGCCCTGCGGCCGCTGCTCTCCTCCCTGGGTCGCATGGGGCTCGAGCAACTCAACCACAACCATGCCGCCGCCGGCATGCTGCTCAAGCGCCTCGGCGCCACCTTCCGGCTCAACGATTCCGGCAGCCAGGGGGTGGAGCGGATCCTGCCCTTCGATCCGCTGCCGCGGCTGATCAGCGCCAGCGAATGGACCCGCCTGGAGAAGGGCCTGTTTCAGCGCCTCGAGGCGATCGACCGCTTCCTGGCCGATGTCTACGGGCCGGGGCGCATCGTCTCCGACGGCGTCGTGCCCCACGAAGACGTGGTCAGCTCCCACGGCTGGCGGCCCCAGATGCAGGGCCTCACCCCGCCGCTGGGGCGCTGGTGCCACATCTCCGGGCTCGATCTGGTGCGCGATGGATCCGGCACCTGGCGGGTGCTCGAGGACAACCTGCGCTGTCCCTCCGGAGTGGCCTATTTCCTGGAGAACCGGCGGGTGATGAAGCGCATCTTCCCCAGCCTGTTCCAGGGCCGCACCGTCCAGCCGATCGACAACTACGCCTCGCAGCTGCTGCAGACCCTGCGCGACCTGGCCCCCTGGACCGACAGCCCCAAGGTGGTGCTGCTCACCCCCGGCGTGTTCAACAGCGCCTACTTCGAGCACAGCTACCTCGCCCAGCAGATGGGCATCGAGCTGGTGGAGGGCCGCGATCTGGTCTGCGAGGGCGAGCGGGTGTGGATGCGCAGCACCACCGGCCTGACGGCCGTGGATGTGATCTACCGCCGCATCGACGACGACTTCCTCGATCCGGCCGTTTTCCGCAGCGATTCGATGCTGGGGGTGAAGGGCCTGATGGCCGCCTTCCGGGCCGGCCGGATGGCGATCGCCAATGCGCCGGGCACCGGCGTGGCAGACGACAAACTGATCTATGCCTATGTGCCGGACATGATCCGTTACTACCTCGATCAGGAGCCGATCATCGAAAACGTGCCCACCTGGCTCTGCGCCCGGCCCGACGACCGGGCCTACGTGCTGGCGCACCTGCGGGAGCTGGTGGTGAAATCGGTGGCCGAAGCCGGGGGCTACGGGATGCTGATCGGCCCGCACGCCAGCGAGGCCGAGATCGCCGATTTCGCCGGCAAGATCGAGGCCGATCCGCGCAACTTCATCGCCCAGCCCACCCTGGAGCTCTCCACTGTGCCCTCCCTCAGCGAAGGCGAGCTCTACCCCTGCCATGTGGACCTGCGCCCCTATGTGCTGCGCGGCAGCGGCGATTGGGTGACCCCCGGCGGCCTCACGCGCGTGGCCCTGCGGCGCGGCTCTCTGGTGGTGAACTCCTCCCAGGGTGGCGGCTGCAAGGACACCTGGATCGTGGAGGACGCCCGATGCTGAGCCGCGTTGCCGATTCCCTTTACTGGATCAACCGCTATGTGGAGCGGGCCGAAAACATCTCCCGCTTCGTGGAGGTGAGCGAGGCCATGGCCCTCGACTGCCCCCCCGGCAGCGCCGAGCCCTGGCTGCCCCTGATCGATGCCAGCGGCGAGCGTGAACTCTTCGATGAGCTCTGCCCAGCGGCCAGCCCCGACGACGTGGTGCAGTTTCTGGTGCGCCGCGAGGACAACCCCAACAGCGT
>JBJTUJ010000015.1:0-6975 GCA_046080685.1 Cyanobium sp.
TAGGCCCAGGTTGCTGATGCTGCCGGAGATCTGGAACGCCCCTTACGCGGCAGAGCGCTTCGCGGCCTACGCGGAGCCGGTGCCCGAGCCCGGCCACCTGCTGGCCGATGGTCCATCGCCTTCGCTGGCGATGGTGGCGCGGTTGGCGCGGCGCCATGGGGTGAGCGTGATCGCCGGTTCGATCCCCGAGCGGGGCGGCGATGGCCGGCTGTACAACACCGCCACCGTGATCGATGGCGAGGGGCGGCTGCGGGCGAAGCACCGCAAGCTGCATCTGTTCGATGTGGACGTTCCCGGGGGCATCCGCTTCCGCGAATCCGACAGCCTCAGCGGCGGCGAGCGGATCACAGTGCTGCCGCCCGAGGGCGATCCGCTGGGCACCGGCCTTCAGGCACCGCCGGGCCTGGGCCTGCTGATCTGCTACGACATCCGCTTCCCGGAGCTGGCCCTGCTGATGCAGCAGCGCCAGGGCTGCACGCTCCTTGCCTGTCCCGCCGCCTTCAACACCACCACCGGCCCGCGCCACTGGCACCTGCTGATGCGGGCCCGGGCGGTGGACACCCAGTGCTTCCTGCTGGCCTGCTCCAGCGCCCGGCCCACCGATGAGGCGGCCTACCCGAGTTACGGCCATTCGCTGGTGGTGGATCCCTGGGGCAGCGTGATCGCCGAGGCGGGGATCGGCGAGCAGGTGCTCCACGCCGAGCTCGACCTCAGCAAGGTGGTGCTGGCGCGCCAGGCGATCCCCACCTCGCAGCAGCGGCGCTCCGATCTGTACCGGCTGGAACAGGCCTGACGGCCGGCGACCGGCGGGCTCAGCCGTAGGGCCCGAAGCGTGCGGTGCAGGCGGCGCCGCAGTGGCAGCCCAGGCTGATCGCCTGCTCCAAGCTCCAGCCCGCCGCCAGGCCGGCGGTCACGCCCGCCGCGAAGCTGTCGCCGCAGCCATAGGTGTCGATCACCGGGCTGCTGAGGCTGGGCGCCGGGAAGCGGCCGCCCGGCTCCACCCGACCGCCGGCGGCCCCCTCGGTGGCGATCGCCAGGCGCGGCGGCGGCTGCAGCGCCCCTGGGGGCACCGCCTCACCGGGATCGAGGCCGCTGCCGATCAGGGCGTCGAGCGTCACGCCCGCCTCCTGCAGCACCGGCAACCGCAGCCGCGGCGTGGCCGCCAGCACGGCGGCGGCTCGGCAGGCCCGCACCGCGGCGGCATCGGCGGCGGTGAGGAACACGCCATCGCAGCGGGCCATCGCGTCCCAGGGCAGGGGATCGGCGGCGGTGGGGGTGAGGCGTTCGCCGATCACCGTGATCGAGCGGTCGCTGTGGTCGTCGACAAAGCTCACACCACGGCGGGTGGGCGCGTCGCGCCAGGCCACGTGCAGCTCCAGCCCCAGGGCGCTGAGCCGCTCCGCCGCCTGCTCGCCGGTGGCATCGCGCCCGAGGGCGGTGAAGAAGGGCACCGGCTGCCCCAGCAGGCGTGCGAGCTGCACCGCCACCACGGCGCCGCCACCGGCGGGTTCCTCCAGAAACTGGCGGGCGTGGCCGATCCGCCCCGCCGCTGGCATGGCGTCCACCGCGAGGAAGGTCATCCACTCCACGTGGCCCACAACCGCCAGCAGCAGGGAGGGAAGGGGTGGCAGGGCCTCGCGGGACCAGAGGTGCATCAAGGGCCGTGGCGGCAGCCGGGGCCCGCAGGCTATGGCGAGGACCCGGCCCGCAAGGCGGATGAACGCGGCTTCACGTTTCTTCACGGGCATTGCCAGAATCGCGGGAAAGCGCTCCCTGCCATGACCACCTCGCTGCTCCTGGAACTGTTCGCCGGCTTTGTCACCGCCGGTCTGGCCCTGTGGTTCGTGGTGCTGGGGCGTTCCACGGCGCCGGCCGCCGAAGGCCCCGCCATGGTTTCCACCACCCTGGCCGGCCCCTTCGGCAACGGGGCGATCCGCGAGTTCCTGGGCCGTTACGTGTTGCGGGAGGGCCTGCCGGCCACCGTGGGCCTGCTGCTGCTGCGGCTCACCATCGGCGTGATGATGATCCACCACGGCCAGGAGAAGCTGGCCGATCCCCAGCAGTTCGCCAACACCTACGTGGCCTCGCTGCACCTGCCCTTTCCTCTGTTCTTCGCCTATGTGGCCGGCTTCTCCGAGCTGATCGGCAGCTGGCTGCTGATCCTGGGTCTGCTCACTCCGCTCGGCGCCCTGGCCATTGCCGGCACGATGTCGGTGGCGGCCTACCAGCACATCCTCACGGCCGGCCTGAACATCTACGTGCTCGAACTGGTGGTGCTGTATCTCGGCGGCAGCCTTGCCCTGCTGCTGCTCGGTCCCGGGCGGCTGTCGTTCGATGCCGCGATCCTGAGCGACCTGATCGCGGAGGAGGCCTGATGGCGGAAGCCCCGGCCCGGCCGCTCGCCCCAGCCGCGCTGCTTGAGCGACTGGCGGTGGTGCCCGGGATGCAACGGGGCGCCCGCCGGCTGGTGGTGCTGCTGCCCCAGCTGGGGGATTTCGACAGCCTGGAGTACGCCCAGGCTCTCGTGCCGGCGCTGCCGGGGCTTGAGGCTGCCGGCATCGCCCTTCTGGCGATCGGCATCGGCAACGACGCCAGCCGCCGGCGCTTCTGCGAGTTCACGGGTTTCCCGATCGAGCGTCTGCAGGCGGACCCGGAGCCGGTGCTGCATCGCGCCCTGGGGCTCTACGAAGGCCTGCAGGTGCCAGGTGGCGCCTGGCCCAACCTGCTGCTGATGTGTGCCGGCATCGGTTCGCCGGGCACCCTGGCCGAAGTGCTGCGCGGTTACACCGGCGATCGCAAGGCTCCCCAGCGCATCGCCGACGACGAGACGATCGAGGCAAGGCCCCTGCCGCTGATCCGGGGGTCGTTTTTCGCACGAGCAGGCGGCACGGGATTCCAACGGCCCTTCGAGCTGGCCACGCTTCGGCTGCGCAACATGGGCGAGGTGCTGAGCGAGTGGCGCACCTATGTGCCTCGCGACGACTTCCTCACCCAGCGGGGCGGCACCTTCCTGCTGGACGCCGACGACACCCTGCTTGTCGAGCACCGCGACCGGGGCATCCTCGGCTTCTCGGCCACCATGGCCCGGCCGCTGGCCTTCCTGGATCCCTATCTGGGCTGAGGTGGCTGTGGGGGGCGGCGTAACCGTCCACCCCAACTAGGCTTGAGCCTCACTGCCGCCGGGGGAGATGACCCTCGCCCCACCAGCCTCCGAAGCGCAGCCAGCCCCCTCCGGCCTCACGGCTGAGGGCCTGCCCCACTACCTGCTGCTGCCTCCGGCACTCCGACTGACCCCCGAGCAGTTCGCCCTGGTGTGCGAGGCCAACCCGGAGGCGGTGTTGGAACTGGCGGCCGATGGCCAGCTGATCGCGATGACCCCCACCGGAGGTGAAACCGGCGCGCGCAACCACACCCTCAGCCTGTCGCTGGGGCTGGCGGTCCGCGCCAGTGGCCTTGCCCTGAAGCTGTTCGACAGCTCCACCGGCTTCCGCCTGCCGGACGGCTCGGTGCTGAGCCCCGACGCGGCGGTGGTGAGGGCCGAGCGCTGGCAGGCCTTGACCGCTGAGCAGCGCCGCGGTTTCCCGCCCCTGTGCCCCGACCTTGTGGTGGAACTGGTGAGCGCCAGCGATGAGGGCCCCAGCGGCGCCGAGGCCCTGCGGCGCAAGATGGGCGCCTATCTCGCCAATGGCGCCCAGCTGGGATGGCTGCTGTTCCCGGAGCAGAAGGCGGTGGAGATCTGGCAGGCCGATGCAGGCCCGGAGCCCGGCCCCCGGCGCCTGGAGCCGACCAGTCGGCTGGAGGGCGGCACGCTCTTTCCCGCTCTGGTGCTGGAGCTGGAGGAGATATGGGCGAGCTGACCATCAACCCTGGCTACGGTTTGCCCATGGGACTGATCCGCGGCACCTTTTCGCTCAGCAATCCCACCCGGCCCGATCTGGCGCCGCTGGTAGTTTCCGCGTTGGCCGACAGCGGCGCGGTGCATCTCTGCATTCCGGAGCACCTGGCGATTCAGCTGAGCCTGGCGGAGCTGGAGCAGCGGGAGGTGGTGCTGGCCGATGGGCGTCGCCGCACGGTGCCCTATGTGGGCCCGGTGGAGGTGAGTTTCCGCAACCGCCGCTGTTTCACCGGCGCGATGGTGCTGGGCAATGAGGTGCTGCTGGGTGCGATCCCGATGGAGGACATGGACCTGGTGTTGCGACCCCAACTTCAGAGCGTGGATGTCAACCCCGAGAGCCCCAACATCCCGGAGAGCCTGGCCACCTGACCCGCCCGGAGGCGGCGAGAGCTTTTCCCCCTCCTAGGCTGGATCCACCCTGCCGCCGGGGGAGATGACCCTCGCCCCACCAGCCTCCGAAGCGCAGCCAGCCCTCTCCGGCCTCACGGCTGAGGGGCTGACCCACCACCTGCTGCTGCCCCCGGACCTGCGGCTCACGCCCGAGCAGTTCACCCTGGTGTGCGAGGCGAATCCGGAGGCGGTGCTGGAACTGGCGGCCGATGGCCAGCTGATCGCGATGCCACCGACCGGCGGAAGCACGGGCCGACGGAACACCCGCCTGAGTTTCCAACTGGAGGACTGGGCGCGCACGCAGGGGGGCTGGGAGGTGTTCGACAGCTCCACCGGCTTCCGCCTGCCGGACGGCTCGGTGCTGAGCCCCGACGCGGCGGTGGTGCGGGCCGAGCGCTGGCAGGCCCTGACCGCTGAGCAGCGCCGCGGTTTCCCGCCCCTGTGCCCCGACCTGGTGGTGGAACTGGTGAGCCCCTCGGTAGCCGCAGGCTTCTCCGAAGGAGTTGAGGGCCCCCGCGGCGGCGAGGCTCTGCGGCGCAAGATGGCCGCCTACCTCGCCAACGGCGCGCAGCTGGGCTGGCTGCTGTTCCCGGAGCGGAAGGCGGTGGAGATCTGGCAGGCCGAAGGAGAAGGCCCCGTCCCTGGCCCCCGGCGCCTGGAGCCGGCCAGTCGGCTGGAGGGCGGCACGCTCTTTCCCGCTCTGGTGCTGGAGTTGGAGGAGATCTGGGCGGCCTGATCAGCAGGCCGGGAGAACCGCGGCGGAGTCCGGGTCTGGACCAGGGATGGGTGATGCGCGCCAAGCTGTTTCGCAATGGTCGCAGCCAGGCCGTGCGTCTGCCGGCGGAGTTCCGGTTTGAGGGAACGGAAGTGGAGATCGCCCGCGATCCGGAAACCGAAGCCGTGGTGCTGACGCCGGTGCGGCCATCGGCCCGTGCCCTACTGGAGCTGAGGGATGCGTTGCCGCAGGAGCCTGGCTTCCAGGCCGAACTGGATGCGTTTTTCGAGGGGTTGCACGACACCCGTCCTGCCGAACCGGTGGACTTCCCCTGACAGCTGCGGGGAACAGGAGGTTGATGCTTGACACCAACGCCAGGAGCGCCTTTCTGAAACGACGCTCGCCACGCCTGGATGCCTGGGTGCGTGAGCAACGTTGTTGCCTGTCGGCCCTTGTGGTGGCGGAGATCCGCTACGGGCTGGAGAAGCTGCCGGCGGCGACGCGGTTACAGGAGCTGGCGGAGGCCACCCTCGAGGCCCTGAAGATCCTGCCCTGGTCGGAGGCGTGCACGAGGATCTACGGACGGCTGCGCGCCGATCTCGAACGCCAGGGCAAGCCTCTGGCGGTGATGGATCTGCTGATCGCCAGCCATGCCCTCAGCGAAGGCTGCGCCCTGGTGACGGCGGGTCGGGCCTTTGCCAACGTGGCCGAACTCCGGCTTGAGCCCTGGTGATGGCCAGCACCCACGACACTTCACGCCACCGCCGCTGATCGATGCGATGGAGGCGGTGATGCAGCCGCGGCTGGAGGGATGTGATCCAGGATCCGGCGGTTGATCAACAGGCACTCTTCCCCGGCAGCAGCTGGCAGCACAGCACCGCGAGCGCCTCGCCGGGCAGGCCGAGGAAACGATCAAGCCAGCCTTCGCCCGTGAGCGGCACCAGGGCCACCCCCACCAGCACCCCCCTCCCCTCACCATCAAGCGGCTGGCCGACGACCGGCCCGCGCTGCCAGTTGGCCGGGCCCGTGCCCAGCCGTGTTCTCACATCCAGCTCAGGCGCCACCGACCTTCCGGCCAGCAGCAGCTGGAAGCGGGCCTCGAAGGCCAGGTCCACCAGGCCGGCCTCCGGTTGCCAGCGGCCCGCCAGCGCCTGCGGCCGGATGGCGATCTCGATGCCGGGCGGCAGCGGCAGGCCCAGGATCCGGCCGGTGCGGCCGTTCAGGGCGGGGATCGTGAGGTCGGTGGGATCGAACTGAAGCGGTTGCCATCCATCCGTCGACGTCTCCCCAGCCATGCCGCTGCCGCCGCCGCCGCGGGCGTCGTAGCGGAAGCGGGGCCAGGGGCCGATCGCCAGGCCGCAGCCGGCGTCGGTGCGCAGTTCGATGGTGTCCAGGAGTGGCTCGGTGATGGGGCCTGCGCTGGAACGAACCTAGAAGAGCGGGCCGGACCGGCGCCCGGCTCAGAACCGGAAGGTGACGCCGGTGCCGATGTGGTGCTGCCAGCCGCGCCCCCAGCCCTCGCCGCCCTGGGTGCTGTAGATCGGTTTCCAGTGGGCGAACAGCACGGTGCGGGGGCTCACCGGCAGTTCCAGTTCCACCTCCCCGCCCCAGTCGGTGCGGCCGGGCAGGCCGGAGTAGCTGCCGGGGCTGTAGAAGCGCGGCCCGCCCGAGAGGGTCACGTTGAGCCGGTCGACGTTGAAGCCGAAGCCGAGCCAGGGGTCGGTGTAGTTGCCGATGTAGGTGCCGTCGGACTCCCAGCCCGTGCGGTTCTCCAGGGAGACGAACACCCCGTCGGCGATCGTCTCGAGGCCATCCCCCAGGGCGAAGTTGACATCGCCGTCGCCGAAGGCGAACGCCAGGCCAACGCCCACCTCGTTCTTGAGGCCCTGAATGTCCTCCCCCTGATCCTGGGTCACGAGGTAGGGCAACCACTCGGCGAAGAAGGAGAGGCGCTGATTCGGCTGGTAGCGCACCT
>JBJTUJ010000016.1:0-11812 GCA_046080685.1 Cyanobium sp.
GACCCACGGCCACGTACACGCAGACCACGTCCTCACCCTTCTGGTTGAGGATGGTGTCGATGGCGATGGCGGTCTTGCCGGTCTGGCGGTCGCCGATGATCAGCTCGCGCTGGCCGCGGCCGATGGGGATCATCGCGTCGATGGCGGTGATGCCCGTCTGCATGGGCTCATGCACCGACTTGCGCTGAATGATGCCAGGCGCCATCGATTCGATCAGGCGCGTCTCGGTGGTGGCGATCTCACCCTTGCCGTCGATCGGCTGACCGAGGGAATTCACCACGCGGCCGAGCATGGCGTCGCCCACCGGCACAGCGGCGATCTTGCCGGTGGCCTTGACGGTGCTGCCTTCCTGAATGCCGCGGCCCTCTCCCATCAGCACGGCGCCGACATTGTCGTCCTCAAGGTTGAGGGCGATGCCTTCGGTGCCGTCCTCGAACTGCACGAGTTCGCCGGCCATCACCTGCTCGAGGCCGTAGACGCGAGCGATGCCGTCACCCACCTGCAGCACGGTGCCGACGTTGCTGACCGAGACCGACTTGTCGTAGTCGGCGATCTGCTGCTTGAGGATGGCGCTGATCTCGTCGGGTCGGATGGAAACCATGGGAGGGAAGTCCCCGGAGGGGACGCGATGGGGAGAGTGTGAGGAGGGAGGAGGAAGGGAAGCGGGCTAGCTCACCTTGGCCAGCGCCAGCCCAAGGCGACGCACCTGACCGGAGAGGCTGGCGTCGATGACGCGGGAGCCCACCTTGAGCACGAAACCGCCGATCAGGGAAGGATCGATCTGGGTGTCGATCTCCACCTTGTCCGTGCCGGCCACGGCCTTCACCTTCTCGGTGAGGCTCTGCTTCTGCTCATCGCTGAGGGCGGCGGCAGAGGTGACGGTGGCCAGGGCGATGTCGTTCTGCTCCCGGTAGAGATCGAGCACACGCTCGAGAACGGCATCGAGATAGCCGATGCGCTGGCGATCGGCCAGAAGCTTCAGCAGGTTGAGCAGGGAGGGGGAGACCTGGCCTTCGAACAGCTTGGTGAGGGCGGCCTTCTTGGCGCTCACCTCGAGAACGGGCGAAGCCATGGCCTCGCGCAGTTCGGGGGATTCGTGCCACAGGGCCAGCAGGGTGCGGGCTTCCTGAACCACAGCATCAGCGGAGCCGTCGGCGTCGACCACCTGCAGGAAGGCCTCGGCGTAGGGGGTGGTGATGGCGTTGAGAAGAGGCATCAGCTGTTCCCCAGGGTCGCGATGGACTGATCGATCAGAAGGGCCTGGGCCTTGTCGTCGAGCTTGCCGGGCAGGGCGGCGAGGGCCTTCTCGATCGCCTTGAGGGCCGTTTCCCGCTGCAGCTGGGACTTGACCCGGGAGGCCTCGTTGGCGAGATCCGACTGGGCACCCTGCTTGACGCGGGCCACCTCGTCGACGGTGCGCTTCTGGTTGTCGAGGTGGATGGCTTCGGCCCGGGCCTTGCCGTCGATGCGGATCTGCTCGGCCTTCTGCTGGGCCTCCGCCAGGCCCTTCTGGGCATCCACCAGGGAGGTGCGGGCGGCGGCCAGCCGCTGTTCCACCTCCTGCAGGTCGGAGAGGATGGCTTCGCGACGGCGCTCGAGAATGCCGCCGAGGAAGCCGCGCAGGAACCACACCAGACCGGCGATCACGATCGCCAGGTTGATGATGTTGGTTTCGAATGGATTGAGGTTGAGCCCGAAGCTGCCGTGGGCGGCCAGCAGGGGGGAGAGGAGGGGGATCATGACGCGGCCAGGAGTCGGGAAACGATCAGCTCGCCGAGGTCATCGGCATCCTTCACCAGCTGGGAGAGTGCCGTGTTCCGCTCGGTGTCGATCAGGCGGCGGGCGTTCTCACGGGAGACATTGGCCTCGGCCGTGGCTTCGGCGAGCGCGGCCCGGTAGAGACGGTCGACCTCCTGCTCGGCCTCGACGATCAGGCGCTGGGACTCAAGGCGGGCCTCCCTGAGCTGGGCCTTGAGATCGGCCTCGAGGCGCTCGGCCTGGGCCAGCTTCTCCTTGGCTTCGGCGCGGCTGGTGGAGATGTAACCCTCGCGGTCCTCGACGGCCTTGCCGACGGGACGGAAGAAGAGAGCATTGAGAATGAACGTGAGGATCACCACCTGCAGCGCCATCAGGGGCAGGGTGGCATCGAGGTCGAACAGACCTCCCTCGGGCGTCCCTGCGGCGGACGCGCCTGCCTCGGCAAGCAAAAGCCAGCTGGTCATGGGGCGGAGGAGCGGCGGAAGGCGGTGAAGGGGGTGGGAGAAACGGGCGTCAGCGCCCGACGCTCGGAAGCTTCAGGAGCTTCAGGCGGCCGGGGGAGGGAGGGCGCCGGGGCGCCCCCTCTGCTCCCGGACCACCGGGCGCTCAGCCGGCGAACGGGTTGGCGAACAGCAGCACCAGAGCAACCACCAGGCCGTAGATGGTCAGAGCTTCCATGAAGGCCAGGGAGAGCAGCAGGGTGCCGCGGATCTTGCCTTCGGCTTCGGGCTGGCGGGCGATGCCTTCAACGGCGCCCTGGGCGGCCGAACCCTGACCGATACCGGGGCCGATGGCGCCGAGACCGACGGCCAGACCCGCAGCGAGGACGGACGCGGCGGAAGTGATGGAATCCATGGTGGGGAGGAAAGGTTGGGCGCCGTGGTAGCGCGGGTGGAACCGGGTTGTGATGCCTGCGCCTGGGACATCTCGATGAGATGGGCCCGGAACGAGCCGGACCTGCGCGCAACAGAGTTTGCCAGTCCGCCCGGCGCGGCTGACGAGTGGATCAGTGGTGTTCTTCGTGCACTGCCTCACCGATGTAATAGGCGGCGAGGGTGGCGAAGATCAGCGCCTGAATTGCACTGGTGAACAGGCCCAGGAACATGGCCGGCAGGGGCACGATCAGGGGCACCAGGAAGGCCAGCACAGCCACCACCAGTTCGTCGGCCAGGATGTTCCCGAACAGACGGAAGGAGAGGGACAGGGGCTTGGTGAAATCCTCGACGATCTTGAACGGCAGCATGATCGGCGTGGGTTCCACGTAGTATTCGAAGTAGCGGAAACCCTTGCGGCTAAGGCCGGCATAGAAGTAGGCGAGCGAAACAAGCAGCGCCAGGGCGATGGTGGTGTTGATGTCGGCGGTGGGAGCTCCGAGTTCACCGCTGGGGAGGTGAATCAGTTTCCAGGGGATCAGCGCACCACCCCAGTTGCTCACGAAGATGAACAGGAACAGGGTGCCGATGAAGGGAAGCCAATCGCGGTAGGCCTTCTCGCCGATCTGCTCACGGGCGAGATCACGGATGTAATCCCAGAGGAATTCGAGCAGGTTCTGCACGCCGCGGGGATCGCGCTCCATCTTGCGGGTGCCGATCCAGACCACGGCCAGCAGGGCGCCGATCACGACCCAGGAGCTCAGGAACACCTGGCCGTGGATCTTGAGATTGCCGAGCTGCCAGTAGAGGTGTTTGCCCACCTCCAGTTCGGCGAGGGGAAGTGCGGGAGGCAGCGGGAGCATCGGGGGGAATGTCCTGGCGGAACGTCGAGGCCGCGGAGCGGCGGTACGGAAGCGGGGTCAGGTGTCGAGCAGGGCCTGAGCGATCAGGGCCGGCTTGTAGAGCAGGAAGCCCACGAGGGTGGGGAGGATCTGGAGCTGGGGCAGCTTGGCCGCCGCCAGGAACAGAACCAGGGGCACCAGAAGCTGGACCTTGCCCACGGAACGCTGATCCCCGCCGAGACGGGAGACGCTGCGGGAGAGAAGCCTCAGATACAGGAGCCCTCCGAGGGCACCGATCAGGAGGCTGGCGGCCGTGGACAGTCCGAACAGCCAGACCGTGAGGGGCACCGCGAGGGCGGTGGCCAGCAGGGTGGCCAGGAGCAGACGTCGCTGGAGCCGCCGGTACTCCTCCATACCATCGTTGGCCGCTGGGGCCGCTGGGGTGGAAGGCAGGGAGACGACGGCGGTGGGACTCGCAGGTGTCTCACCGTGCTCGGGTCCCATGGGGGAGCCGAACGTCGGCAAAGTGGACTGCGAAACCGGCAACCGTCGAGGGTCTGTCTGGGCGCAGGGACATTATCACGCAGCGTTACGGGTCCGTGACGAAGGAGCCCCCGTCCGCCAGCAGCAGCAACCGATCCCCCGCCAACCGCCGCGCCCGCAGCGCCCGCACGGGGGCCCCCATCGCCAGGGGCAGATCCGCCAGGCGGGTGCCGGCCGGGGCCCGATCGAGGGCCTCGAGCAGGGTGAGGTCGTCCGCCTCCATCGTCAGGGGCTGCAGGTCCGGGCCCAGCAGGGAGGTGGAGGGCCAGCCCCAGAGGCAGCGGTTGCGCTCGCCTCCCGCCGCCAGCAGGGCCTCGTCGCTCCAGCGGCGCGGATCGCGACGCGCCTCGGGCGGCAGCTCACCGCGCACCAGGAAGAACTCGAAGTGACTGATGTCGGGGTCGAGGGCCTCCACCAGTTCCCACTGGGCCCGCGGCGGCAGGGCCCGGGCCCGATCCAGCAGTTCGCCCTGGAGCAGGCGGCCCGGATCCCACACCTCGGGATTGGAGAAGCCCGCGAAGCTCAGGTCGGTGGTGGCCACGAAGCGGAACAGGCGCTCCAGGTCGTAGCTGGTCTCCTGCGGATGGAGATACATGTCGGCGAAATTGGCGTCGGCCGCCGTGTCCAGCGCCCAGCGCTGCTCGTGGTGGCGCCGCAGCCGGTTGGTCTCGGGCAGATCGCCGAACAGGCGCCGACCCAGCCGCAGCCCCTCCTCGCCGGTGCCCACCCCCATCAAGGCCAGGGCCCGCTGGGTGCGATGGATCTCCCAGCGGCCGCCATCGGCGTACAGGAACAGATGCAGCACGCCTGCCGGGGCAAGCCGTTCGGCCAGGGCCGCCAGCCCCCCTTCCGGCTGATCGAGGTGGTGGAGCACGCCCACGGAATTGATGTAGTCGAACTCGCCTTCCCCGGCCAGATCCAGCAGGCTGCGCTGCTCGATGGCGAGATCCGCCACCTGCTCCGCGGCGCCGGAGCGACGGGTGCGCTCCCGGGCCACCTCAAGGGCCCCGGCACTGATATCCACCGCCCGCACCCGGCTGCCGGGATTGAGATGGCAGAGGTAATCGGTGCTGACCCCGGTGCCGCAGCCTGCATCGAGGATGCGCCAGGTGCGCGGGCCCGGCGGCAGGCTGCCGAACACGAAGGCGCGGGCGCTGTTCACGCACCAGCGCCAGTTGTATCCCGGCGGTGGGCCGTCCTGCAGGGGATCGCCGGGGTAGGGGAAGCGGTCGTAGAAGGCGCTCACCACGGGGGTGGCGGCATCCGGGGCGGCGGGCATCGGCAGGGGCGGGGCAGGGCGGCGTGGCGAGCATTCCACGGCGCACGCCCCTCGGGGAACAGGGGCCACGCCGGGGCTGCAAACATTTGTTCATGGCCCGCCGGAGGGTCCGAGGGCCAGCCGTAACGTGCCGAAGCCCGGAGCGCTCTCGTTCATGACCGTGACCGCCAGCAGCGGCAGCACCAGGGTCACTCCCCAGCTCTATGACACCCTGCCGCTCTCCAGCGTCCGTAAGGCGGAGCAGCAGGACCGCTTCCCCGACATCGGCGAGCTCGACCTGCTGACCACCTTCTTCCAGAGCGGCCGGATCCGCGTGGAAGCGGCGCGCAGGCTGTCCGACAACGCCGCCGCGATCGTGGCCAAGGCCGCCAACCGCATCTTTGCGGGCGGCACTCCGCTCTCCTATCTCGACAGTCCGATCGGCACGGAGGCGGGCTCCGCCCCCCTGGCCGCCGACCAGGCCGCCTTCCAGCGGTCGGTGCAGACGTTCGCCGGCGCCACCGCCACCCGCGGCAACCTGATCACCCGGCTTCTGGAGGGAGCGGGCGGCGATGCCGACGTGCGCGTGGTGCTGCCCACCGGCTTCGCCCCGATCTCGGTGGGCCGCTACGGCACCGAGCGGATGAAGAAGTCGATCCGCGACCTGGCCTGGTTCCTCCGCTACGTCGGCTACGCAATCGTGGCGGGCGATCCCAGCATCCTCGCGGTGAACACCCGCGGCCTGCGCGACGTGCTGGAGAAGGCTTGCTCCCTGGCCGCCACCAACGTGGCCCTGCAGGAGATGCGGGCCGCCGCCGCCGGCCTGTTCCGGGATGAGCCCGAGGCCCGCCAGCTGGTGATCGACTGCTTCAACGTGCTGCTCAAGGAGCTGGAGGTGCCCACGCCCTCCACCCGCCAGCGGCTCGGCAGCCCGGTGAACCAGGGCCTGCAGCTCCCCGCCATCTACGCCCTATCCGCCGAGGGCCGCCAGCGCTTCGTGATGAAGCCGGGCCTCTCCGGCCGCGAGAAGGCCGAGATCGTGCGCGCCGCCTACCGGCAGGTGTTCGAGCGCGACATCGTCAAGGGCTACTCCCAGGTGGTCTGCCCGGTGGAGGCCTCCCAGGTGCGCCAGGGCCAGATCTCGATGCGCGAATTCATCCGGGCCCTGGGCCGCAGCGATGAGTACCGCCGTCAGTTCTTCAGCCGCTTCTGTGACAGCCGTGTCGTGGAACTGGCGTTCCGGCACTTCCTGGGTCGGGGCGTGAGCTCGATCGAGGAGTTCCGCACCTACTTCGCGATCGTCAGCAAGCAGGGTCAGGCCGCTCTGGTCGATGCCCTCGTCAACAGCATGGAGTACGCCCGGGTCTTCGGCGAAGAAACGGTGCCCTATCTGCGCGAGCTCGGTGAGGAGGCCCAGGAGAGCGCCGGCTGGGGATCCAACCGCAAGCTGTTCCGCTTCAGCGCGCCCTTCGAAGGGGCTCCCCAGTACATCACCCTCTACGCCGCCTACCGCCAGCCCTTCCCGGATCAGCACCCCTACGGCGGCGGCAACGATCCGCTGGGTCTGAACTACGGCGCGATCTTCCCGTCCGGCACCGCCAACGTGGCCACCCGTCCGGTGCCGTCGAGCTACGACAGCCGCCGGATCCTGATCGGCAACGGCATGGCCCAGCCGGGCCAGATGGCCAGCCCCCAGTTCCGCAAGGCCACCCCGCGCCGCGTCGGGCCGAAGGTGCACCGCTTGGTGCAGATCGCCACCGGCGGCAACTCGGTGCCCCGGCGCAGCGGCCAGCCCAGCCTGCGCGGCACCGAATCCAGCACCCAGTCGGTGATCCGCGCCGTCTACGTGCAGGTGCTCGGCAACGCTGGCTACGCCGGCGAGCGCAACACCGTCGAGGAGATCAAGGTCGAGAACGGCGACATCAGCCTGCGGGAGTTCATCCGCCAGGTGGCCCGCTCCAACGCCTTCCGCCGCCGCTACTGGGACGGTCTTTACATCTGCAAGGCGATCGAGATCATCCACCGTCGCCTGCTCGGCCGGCCTACCTTCGGCCGCTGGGAGATCGATGCCTACTTCGACACCGCCGCCCGCAAGGGCTTCTACGGGATCGTCGACGCGATCCTCAACAGCACCGAATACAACCAAGCCTTCGGCGAAGACACCGTTCCCTACGAGCGCTTCATCACCTCGGCCGACCGCAACGCCCGCCGCGTCACCGCCCTGAAGCGGGCCTTCGACGCCAGCGCCTACGCCGATGTCACGCCGGTCAAGCGCCCGGACGTGCCCCCGGCACCCGCCCTGCGCACCGTGGGCGACATCACCCCGCGCAACCTGCCCGCTCCGCGCCCCGTGGTGCGGGGAGGCTGGAGCGCCCAGATCACCGGTGGCGAAACCCTGGCGGCCAGCCGGGGCCTGGCGGAGGGTCCCGCCAGCATCCGCACCGCTCCGCCCCCGGCCCGCACCTGGCGTCCGGTGCCCGGTGGAGCTCCGAGCGCCTTCGGTGGAGGTGTGCCCCGCATCCCCGTTCCGGGCACCGCACCCGGAGCCGGCGCTGCCGCCTCCATCTCCAACTAGCAGGCGTCCAGGGGCGGAGGCTATGGAGCCGTTCCGGCCCAGGCTCCGGATGGCGCCATGGAGAAGGCCCTGCGAGGCGCCGCTCCCCAGGGCTTCGCCCGACGCCGCAGCCTCGGCCGCCCCGTGCGGCTGCTGGCAACCTCCAGTGAATCCCAGGTTCGCGAAGTGATCGAGGCCAGCTACCGCCAGCTGCTGGGTCGGGTCCCTTATGCGGCCGAACGGCTCACGGACACCGAATCCCAGCTGCGCGACCGCCAGCTCTCGGTGGCCGAGTTCGTGGAATCCCTGGCCACCAGCGACCTGTTCCAGCAGAAGCTGAACCGGCTCGCCCCCCTGAAGGTGGCCGCCGCCGCCTATCTGGCCCTTCTGGGCCAGGCGGCCCAGCCCGCCGAGGCCAGCCGGTTCCTCGCCATCCGCACCAGCGCCGGCCAGACGGCTGCCCTGCGCGACCTGCTGCGGGGCAGCGAATACGCCCATGCCTTCGGCCAGGACACGGTTCCCTACCTGAGGGGCATGACCACCGCCGACGGCATCCCCCTCACCACCGTGAACCGCACTGCTGCCCTCTACGGAGGCAACGCCGGTCTCACGCCTTCGCCCCGCGGCGCAGTCTGAGACACCCCATCGCCGCAGGCTGATGCCTGCCCCACCCACTCCCCGGCAGTGCCGGGGAGTTTTCGTCTGTAAAGAAAACAGGCAGTTTGCCCACCACTGTCGCAACAAATTGTTCGGGCATCCCACAGAGCCGCAACGCACAGGCGCGGAAATGGGATGAATAAATGCTGCAGAGGCAAGCTATCAACAACTCTCGGCAAACCCATTGCGAGCCAAGGGATTTCATTCCCGCCAACGCCGTGAAGAACTGTTACCGCGTCCCGGGGGCGCGAGGGGGCTTGCCACAGAATGATTCGGCGAACGGCACCGCCGTCGCAACCCCTAACCCACCGGATACCGGTCTCCTTAACGGTGACCGCTTGTTTCGAGGCAGAACTGCATGAGCATCGTCTCCAACTCGATCATCAACGCGGACGCCGAAGCCCGCTACCTCAGCCCTGGCGAACTCGACCAGGTCAAATCCTTCGTCGCCGGAGGCCAGCGTCGCCTGCGCGTGGCCCAGGTCCTCAGCGAGAGCCGTGAGCGCATCGTGAAGCAGGCCGCCGGCCAGCTCTTCCAGAAGCGCCCCGACGTCATCTCGCCCGGCGGCAACGCCTACGGCGAGGAGATGACAGCCTCTTGTCTGCGCGACATGGACTACTACCTGCGCCTCGTCACCTATGGCGTGGTGGCGGGCGATGTCACCCCGATCGAGGAGATCGGCGTCATCGGCGCTCGCGAGATGTACCGCTCCCTGGGCACCCCCCTGGAAGCGATGGCGGAAGCCATCCGGGAAATGAAGGCCGTGGCCACCAGCATCCTCACCGGCGGAGATGCCGAGGAAGCCGGGTTCTACTTCGACTACGTCGTCGGCGCCCTCTCCTGAGGTCCTTCCCTCCCTCCCTTCATCGCCCCTCCCCCAGGATCCATGCAAGACGCGATCACCAACGTCATCAACCAGGCCGACGTCCAGGGCCTCTACCTTGACGGCTCCTCCATCGGCCGCCTTGAGCAGTACTTCTCCAGCGGCGAACTGCGGGTGCGCGCCGCCGCCACCATCAGCGCCAACGCTTCGGCCATCATCAAGGAGGCCGTGGCCAAGTCGCTGCTGTATTCGGACATCACCCGTCCGGGCGGCAACATGTACACCACCCGTCGCTATGCCGCCTGCATCCGCGACCTCGACTACTACCTGCGCTACGCCACCTACGCCATGCTGGCTGGTGACACCTCGATCCTCGACGAGCGTGTGCTGAACGGCCTCAAGGAGACCTACAACTCCCTGGGTGTGCCCATCGGCGCCACCGTGCAATCGATCCAGGCCATGAAGGAAGCCACCGCTGCCCTGGTGGGTCCCGATGCCGGTCGTGAGATGGGTGTCTACTTCGACTACATCAGCTCCGGCCTCGGCAACTGATCCCAACCGACCCACCGTCCCGAGGATCATCCATGCGTCTTTTCAAGATCACCGCCTGCATCCCCTGCCCCGAAAAGGTGCGCAGTCAGAGGGAACTGCAGAACACCTACTTCACCAAGTGGGTGCCGTACCACAGCTGGTTCGCCGAACAGCAGCGGATCATGAAGCAGGGCGGCAAGATCCTGAAGGTGGAACTGGTCACCGGCCGCCGTCAGCAGAACGTCGGCAACTGAGTCAGGGGGCGGCCTCACTGCCTCGAACGGGTCCGGCCGACGCCGGGCCCTTTTTTCATGGGCAAGCTCCATGGCCACCGCCCTGGGCCCCTCCACGGGGATCGCCCGGGGCCGGGCTTTTTTTTGTCTCGATCGACTCGACAACAGCGGCTCAGGCACGGCTGAATGGGCCATTGCCTCGCCCACGGCCCGCCTTGTCCGTCTCCTCGAGCAGCCCGCCCGCCCACGGAGCCGTCCGAGCCGCGGCACCGCCTGCCGCGCGCGGCGGCCTCCTGCCTCTCCCCTGGGACCTGTGGCCGGCCGAGGGGCGGTTGATGCTGGGCCTGGTGGCCCTCTGGAGCGTGGTGGGGCTGCTGGTGCTCACCTCCGCCAGCTGGTGGGTGGCGGCACGGGAGATGGGTGATGGCGCCTACTACCTCAAGCGCCAGGCGATCTGGCTGGTGGCGAGCTGGGGGCTGCTGTGGCTGGCGATCCGCACCGGCATGCGCCGCTGGCTGCACATGGCCGGCATGGCCCTGATCGTGCTGGGGCTGATGGTGGCCGCAACCCTGGTGGTGGGCAGCACCGTGAACGGGGCCAGCCGCTGGCTGGTGCTCGGCCCGATCCAGATCCAGCCCACGGAACTGGTGAAGCCGTTCGTGGTGCTCCAGGGTGCGGTGCTGTTCTCCCACTGGCGCCGCATCGGCAACGACCAGAAGCTGCTCTGGCTGGGCATCTTAGGGGCCCTGATCCTGGTGATCCTCAAGCAGCCCAACCTCAGCACCGCGGCCCTGATGGGCCTGCTGCTGTGGTTAATGGCCCTCTCCGGAGGCCTGCCCCTGTCCCGGCTGCTGGGGGCGGCCGGTGCCGGTGGCCTGCTGGGTACCGCCAGCATCCTCATCAATGAATACCAGCGCCTGCGGGTCACCTCCTTCCTCGACCCCTGGAAGGATGCCCAGGGCAATGGCTACCAGCTGGTGCAGAGCCTGCTGGCGATCGGTTCCGGCGGGGTGCTGGGGGAGGGCTACGGCCTCTCCACCCAGAAGCTGCAGTACCTGCCGATCCAGAGCACCGACTTCATCTTCGCCGTGTTCGCCGAGGAGTTCGGCTACGTGGGCTCGCTGTTCATGCTGCTGTTCCTGATGGTGTTCGCCTTCATCGGCCTGCGCATCGCCCTGAGCTGCCGCAGCCATCAGCACCGGCTGGTGGCCATCGGCTGCGCCGCCCTGCTGGTGGGCCAGTCGATCCTCAACATCGCCGTAGCCAGCGGCGCCATGCCCACCACCGGCCTGCCGCTGCCGATGGTCAGCTACGGCGGCAATTCGCTGCTGATGAGCCTGTTCAGCGCCGGTCTGCTGGTGCGCTGCGGCCTCGAATCGACGGGGTTGGAAACCGCACGACCGCAGCGCCGGCGTGGCCAGGTGGCCCCGATAAGCTAAAAGGCAAGAAGATCGCACTTGTTTATCACGATTCGCCTTATGGCAAAGAGCCTATTTCCTTGTTTCAAGAGCGCGCCAAAATGCATGGCTTTGACCTAAGCCTCCTGCCGGTCGCACATCCTGGCGTTGAGCAAAAAGCCACATGGTTACAAATTCGTCAGAACCGTCCTGACTATGTGTTTTTGTGGGGTTGGGGTGTGATGAATTCTGCGGCGCTAAAAGAAGCTGTAGCAACAGGTTTTCCGCGCGACAAAATGTATGGTGTTTGGTGGTCGGGTGCCGAACCTGATGTGAAAGATGTG
>JBJTUJ010000017.1:0-2564 GCA_046080685.1 Cyanobium sp.
CCCACGGCGGACCGCCAGGCTTCCTGCCAGCCGAGCCGGCGCTCCTCGAGGTAGACCCTGTGGCCCAGGCCGAGGTTGCGCATCAGAAACAGGCACAGGGGCGTGACCCCGAGGGGCTGGATCACAGCGTGCAGATCGGGACGTTCCTGCAGGGAGCGGATCAACCAGTCGGCACCATGGGTGAGACTGAAATGTCCAGAGGAGGAGATGACAAGGGCAGTCTCCTTAAGCTCCCAGCCGCGGCGCAGTTCTGCGCGCAGGTCCGGCTCTGGCCGGGGCGGGGTGCGAAAGCAGCCGGGGTACACGAGCACCCGGGCGGTGGCAGGCAGGTCGGCATAGCTTCGCAGCAGTTCCACCCGGGAATCGTCGTTGACGATGGTGAAGCGTGCCCGGCGCATGGCCCAGCGGCACAGCTTCTTCCAGCGCTCGGAACGGTCGCCCCGGTAGCTGCCGGCCTTGATCTCATCCACCAGCAGGAAGGAGGGGCGGCCGTGGAGGGCCGCCAGCACGCCGGCCGTGGCCAGGGGGTCTTCGGCGGTGGCGGAGAAGCAGCGGAACGAGCGCCAGAAGGGAAGGGCCCCATTCCGGAGAAGCCAGCGCTCCGAGTAGTCCACCCGGTGGGTGATCACGCCCGGGCCATAGTCCGTACGCTCCGGCATGGGTCCCGGCGCGAACACGTGGACCTCATGGCCGCAGGCCAGCAAGGCATGGAGGATCGCTTCGTTGGGCGGTGAATGCAGGAGTTCCGGCAGGAGCAGGAAGTGGGCTGCGCGCCGGTTCTTGGGGGGGCTGAGCATTGCGGACGGCTCGGTTCAGAGGGCCTGGGGCACGCGAACCGCATGGAGGTCGCGGTGGAGATCCACACGGTCGGCCTGGTGGTCGGCCTGGAAGCGATCCGAATACTGGCGGATGAACGCCCCCGGGAATTCGCGGCGGAGTTTGCTGGAGCCCTCCGGCTGGGGCTTGCGGGAGCCGACCCGGTCGTACCAGTTGTGGTAGTGGGTCAACTCATCGTCGATTCCGTAGAAGTTGCCCAGTCCATAGCGCAGATAACCGAGTTCCTCGGACCAGATCAGCGGCGGCTCGGCGGGCACGTAGAGGGGGGTCTCCTCCCTGTTGGAGACGTGCATCTTCATCGGGAACCAGCCCAGACCCTCCCGTTCCAGCAGGGCGGGCATGTTGTGGGTCACGTGGCCGCCGGAGAAGTTGAACTCCCGGCGTGGCAGAGGGATGCGGCGGTGGCGGTGCCAGACCAGGCGGCGGCAACGCCGGAGAGCTTCGGTGCGGAAGAAAAGAAAGGAGCTCTCGTGCTTGCCGACGCCGAAAGGCCGGGTGAGGGGGCCGCAGCCGATGTCCTCGGGGGAAACGAGGGCTACCTCCGGGGAGAGGCGGGCCTGGCAGAGCTCATACCAGTGGGGGTGCAGCAGCACCACATCCGCATGCAGCATGAGGGTGTGGGGCTCGCGAGAACGGCGCAGGAGCAGATTGAGGGCCTCGGGCTGGGTGCAGGAGCGGCTGATCACCTCCGCCCCATGCTCCCGGGCGATGCGAGCGGAAGCGGCGCTGGAGACGTTGTCGACCACGCAGACGCGAACCCGGAGGTGGGCGGTGGTGGCCCGGATCGCCTGCAGGCAGGTGGGCAGGAACATCTGGCTGTTCCAACTGGTGATGCCGATGAAGAGTTCGCTGGCCATCAGTCGCGGGGCAGAAGCCGGAGCCGTTTCAGTAATCGCACGGGCAACTGCGATTCGTAGCGGTGGATACGGGCCTCGAGGCGGCTGCGTTCGCGCCCGAGGGAATCGAGCAAGTCGCGCAGATCGGCGAAGGCCCCGTTTTTGGCATAAACATAGGCCATCTCTTCGCTTGTTTTGTTTCGCTGCCGCACTGTTTTCGCTTCTGGATAATAGCGCATCGCCGCAAGAATTCGATCGATCCTGCCCGCCTTGGTGAGCTTGGAGAAGCGAAACCACAGGTCGTAGTCCATCAGCAGATGCAGGGATTCGTCCACACCACCCACGCGCTGCCACAGCTCCCGGCGCCAGAAGCACGACTGTTGCATCACCCAGCGGTCGAGCTTCCACTCATGCATCGTGGTTGCGTTCATTGGTAGAGGAGGGACATGGCGCAGGAAGGTGTTCTCCAGGCTCACCACATCACCAGCCCCCACGAGAAACTCGAGCTCAGGCTGGGAGCCGAAGCGCCGCAACACAGCCGCAAGGGCACCGGGGAGGTAGTAATCATCGGAATTGATCCAGGCGAGGATGTCACCCCTGGCCAAGGAGAATCCGCGGTTGATTGCCTGGGACTGGCCCCCATCAGGACCTGTGATCAGCTGGTGGATCCAGGGTCGGTAGCGCTCCAGCACAGCCAGGGTGCCGTCGGTGCTGCCCCCGTCCATCACGATGATCTCAAGATGGTCGAGACAATCCTGGGCCAGGATCGAAGCAAGGGTGTCCTCGATGGTGTCGCCCTGATTGAGGGTGGGGATCACCAACGACAGGGTGAGGGGGGGCAGAGGATCGAGCCGATCCACGGCTGCGCCGGCCCAGCCGTGCAGGTGATCG
>JBJTUJ010000018.1:0-5339 GCA_046080685.1 Cyanobium sp.
TTCGCGCTCATCCCTCCGGCCCAGAACTGCCTGGCCCGTTTCCACAAGCACTGCAGTGACGAGATCCTTGAATGTGAGGCTCGGCTGATCTGGTCGGATGCGGTGATGAAGGCGTACTTCACCGGGCTCAACGTCCGCGAACCGATCACCTCGTCCTCCACATTCCTCAGTCAGCTCCTGGAGATCTTTCCGCCCAAGCCCGACCGCCGCGGCTCCCGGGCCTCCGGCAGCACCTGAACCCCAGCCCTGCCGTGGTGCTGGCGCTGTCATGGCGTCGGTGGCCGCTGCGCCCATGGCCGCTGCAACGAAATCGTAATCTCTAATCACGGCATAATGGCACTGGCATACCATTGACTAGTTCGGTCGTTCTTCCGCGATGACCACCTCGCTTCCCGGGCCCATCTCGGCCCACGCCCACGCCGCCGATGCCGCTGCCCGCAAGGGTTTCGGGCCCCGCATTCGCCGCCTCCACGCCCGCATCGGGGCCGCTCATCGCCAGGCCGAGGGAATGGCTTTCTCCCGTGCCCTGCTCGACGGCCAGGTCAGCCCGCTCCAGCTCGCCGCCCTGATCCGCGCCCTCGTTCCTGCCTACGCCCACCTCGAGCGACGCGGCCCTCTCCTGGCCGCCTCCCTCGGCGCCACCGACCTCCCCTGGGACGACCTGGCCCGAAGTGCCGCCCTTCGCCATGACGAGGCCCGCCTCGCCGCCGCGGGAGTCCCCCCCACCCCCACCTCACCGGCCGCCCTCGCCTGGCTGGCGGAACTCGAGCGCCTGGCCGATCAGGCCCCCCATCGCTGGCTGGCCCACCTCTACGTGCGCTACGGCGGCGATCTCTCCGGCGGCCAGCAGCTGGCGGAGCAGGCCCAGCGCATCCTCGCCGCCCACGGCCTGCCCAACCTCGAGTTCTGGGCGTTCGCCCGCCCCACCGCCGAACTGAAGCAGGGCCTTCACGACGCCTTCGAGCAGCTCGCTCTCAGCCCCGATCAGGAGGAGGAGCTGCTGGCCGAGTCCGAGGCCGCCTTCGGCGCCACCCAGCGTCTGCTGGCCGAACTGGCCGACCTGGCCCCCGAGCCGGCCTGAACCCCAAACCCACGGCCCCAGCCACCGCCCGTCTCCCTTTTTGCGTCACCCGTTGCCATGACCCTTGCCCCCGCCGCGCCCGACCGGCACGAGCTGCTCCTGCGTTACGACCGGCCGGTGCCCCGCTACACCAGCTATCCCACCGCCGCCGCCTTCCATGGTGGTGTCGGCCCCCAGGAGCTGGAGCGGCGTCTGGCCGGCACGGTCGACCGGCCCCTGTCGCTGTATGTGCACGTGCCCTTCTGCCGGCATGCCTGCTGGTACTGCGGCTGCAACCGGGTCACCACCCACGCGGGATCGAAGGCGGTTGCTCCCTACCTTGCGGCCCTGGCCGGGGAGCTCGAGCAGGTGGAGGCCGCCATCGGCGGCCGCCGCCGCCTCGAGCAGCTCCACTGGGGCGGTGGCACCCCCAACTACCTCACGGCCGAGGAAACCAGCGAGCTCTGGCAGCTGATCAGCCGCCACTTTGATCCGGTGGCCGATCTCGAGGCCTCGATCGAGGTAAACCCTGAGTTCCTCGATCGGGAGCGGGTGCATCAGCTGCGCCAGCTCGGTTTCAACCGCTTCAGCTTCGGCATCCAGGACGCCGATCCCGCCGTTCAGAAGGCGGTGAACCGGGTGGTTCCGATGGATCAGCTGCGCCGGGTGATGGGGTGGATGCGCGAGGCCGGCTTCGACAGCGTGAACGTGGATCTGATCTGCGGCCTGCCCCTGCAGACCCCCGAGCGCTTCGCCGCCACGCTTGCCCTGGTGCGCGATCTGCGTCCCGATTGCATCTCCCTGTTCTCCTCCGCCTACCTGCCCGAGCAGTTGCCCCTGCAGCGCAAGATCGCCGCCAGTGATCTGCCGTCCCGCGAGCAACGGCTCACCATGCTCGAGGAGGCGTGCAACGGTTTTCTCGCCGCCGGTTACGACGCCATCGGCATGAGTCACTACGCCCTCGCCGGCGACGGACTGGCCGCCGCGGCCCGCGAGGGCCGGCTGCACCGCAACTTCCAGGGCTACACCACCGGCGGCGAACTCGATCTGCTTGGCGTGGGCCCAACGGCCATCTCCCAGTTCCCCGACCTCTTCGTTCAGCACCACCGCGATCTGCGCACCTACTACGGCGCCATCGGCGAGGGACGCCTGCCGGTGGAGCGGGGCCTGGTGGTGGACGATCCCGCGGTGCTCGAGCGCCGGGGCCTGATCCGGGATGTGATGTGCCGCTTCCGGGTGGAGTTCGATCCCCGTCGCTTTGCCCGTGAGTGGGCCGATCTTCAGGTGCTCGCTGGCGACGGCCTGGTGCGCCTGAGCGAACAGGCCGGTCTGGCCGTGGCCGAGGTCACACCTGCCGGTCGCTGGCTGATCCGCACCGTGGCCGCCGTCTTCGACCCCGAACAGCGGCGCCGCGCCAGTGGTTCACGTCTGATCTGAGGCGCTGCACCCCTGCAGCAGCCCATGAAAAGGCCCCCACCGGTAACGGTGGGGGCTGCCCTGTAGCCGGAATCAGAGGGCGATCGGACCGCGTTCGCCGGTGCGGATGCGGATCGCATCCAGCACGGGGGTAACGAAGATCTTGCCGTCGCCGATCTCGCCGGTGCGGGCCGCCTCGCTGATGGCGGTGAGTGCCGCCTCCAACTTCTCGTCGGGCACCGCCACCACCACCTTCGACTTGGGAAGGAAGTCCACCGTGAACTCATTGCCGCGGTAGCGCTCCACCTGGCCCTTCTGGCGGCCGAAGCCGCGGGCGTCGCTCACCGTCATCCCCACAATCTCCAGGGAAACCAGGGCCGATTTGATCGCGTCCACCTTGGAGGGACGCGCCAACGCTGTAATCAGTTTCATTGTGCTTCAGCCTCAGTTGGTCATGGGATCGTAAGCCTCTTCCCCGTGGCAGACGAAGTCGAGGCCGCGTTCTTCATCCTCTGGAGTGACCCGCAGACCGACTGTGGCCTTGACGATCTGGAGGATGATCACGGTGCCGATCGCCACGAAGCCGTAGGTGAACAGAACCGCCTTGAGCTGGGTGAGAAAAAGGCCGAAGTTGCCGCTCTCCTCGAGGATCTTGGCCGCGGCAGGGAAATAATCCGCTGGAACCAGTTCCTTCACCGCCAGCGCACCGGTGAGCAGGGCACCGATGGTGCCACCCACGCCGTGAACCGAGAAGGCATCGAGGGATTCATCGAGCACCGATTTGGCGGTACCCCCACACCGCCGGCACCGGAGAACTGCACGGCGATGTAGCAGGCCACAGCCACGACGGCGCCGATCACGAGAGAGGATCCGATGGCCACGAAGCCGGCCGCCGGAGTGATGCCCACCAGGCCGGCAACGGCGCCGGTGGCGGCGCCCACGGCGGTGGGCTTGCCGTCCCTGAACCACTCGATCAGGCACCAGGTGAGCATCGCTGCAGACGCGGATGTGGTGGTGGTGATGAACGAGAAGCCCGCTCCCTTGCAGGCGAAGTAGCTGGCCCCGTTGAAGCCGAACCAGCCGAACCACAACAGGCCGGCGCCCAGGAGGATGAAGGGCAGATTGTGGGGTGGCCGAACGGTCTCGGGGTAGCCGGTGCGCGGACCGACGATCGCCGCCGCCACCAGGGCGGCCACACCGGAGGCGATGTGCACCACCGTGCCTCCAGCAAAGTCGATGGCACCCATCATCCCTTCGGCAGCTCCCAGGAAGCCGCCGCCCCAAACCATCTTGGCCATCGGGCAGTAGATGAACAGGCTCCAGAGCAGGGCGAACCAGAACCAGGCCTTGAAGTTGATGCGCTCCACCAGGGCACCGGAGATCAGCGCCGGCGTGATGATCGCGAACATGCCCTGGAACAGGGCGAACGAACTGGCCGAGATCGCGAAGCCAGGGCCGAGCGGCTCATCCCCGAGCGCGCCTCCCACCCCGTGCATCATCATGGCTTCCAGACCGCCGATGAAGGGGCTGCCGAAGCCTGTGCCGAAGGAGAGGCTGTAGCCGATCACCACCCACAGCACCCCAACCAGGCCCATGAGGAAGAAGCTCATCATCATGGTGTTGAGCACGTTCTTGGCGCGGGTGAAGCCGCCGTAGAAGAACGCCAGTCCCGGTGTCATCAGCAGCACCAGGGCCGAACCCATCAGCATCAGCAGGGTGTCCGCACCATCGGTGGGGACCTTGGTGAGCGCCGCCTTGGCCGAACCAGCCATCAGCGGCAGCATCCCGGCGCCGGCGGCCAACAACACGAACGCAGAGTTCCTAAGCTGCTCAGAGTTGATGCTAGCCAACATCCTGGTGCGTAGTCGATCGAAAGTCGCCTCAGCGGTTGGGCCACCGCCGGACGAAACAGTCCGTGGCATCGAAAGAGAACCTCGGGAATGTGTACCAAGTCACGGTGCCGGCCGATCTGACCATCGCTAGCAGCCATCGCGACGGTTTTCAGTCGTTTACAGAAAAAAGGGGCTGGGAGTTCATCTCCCAGCCCCAAAATTACCATGCGTTGACAAAGAGCAGCGTCAGGCCACCGCCGCCGCGGCCCGATCGAGGTAGGTGCCGATCTCGGAGAGCAGGGCCGAGCAGTCGCCCGGGGTGATGCCGTTGCGGTCCCCCACCAGCGCCAGGGCTGCCGCCTTCATGCCGCGCACCGCCTCGGCCACCGAGGCGCCGGGCACGCCCAGGGCAAGGTAGGTCTCGCGCAGGCCGTTCAGGCAGCGGTCCTCCAGCACGGAGGCGTCACCGGTGAACACGGCATAGGTGACGTAGCGAAGGATGATCTCCATATCGCGCAGGCAGGCGGCCATGCGGCGATGGGTGTAGGCGTTGCCGCCGGGGGCGATCAGGGCCGGCTGCTGCTCGAACAGGGCGCGGGCGGCGTCGGTGACGATCCGTGAGGCGCTGGGGGTGATGCGGTTCACCGCATCCATCCGCTTGTTGCCGTCGGCCACCAGGCCGGCGAGGGCATCGATCTGGGCGGAGTTGAGGAATTCGCCGCGGGCATCGGCCTGGTCGATCACCTTGGTGAAGGCGTCGAACATGTAGAGGAAGGTCGAGGGTTCTTGCAGGCCAGGTCAGGGAGAGAGTCTGCCCCGGTGCGAGCCGCCACGACTCCCGCCAGCCCAGACTCCACCTCAACCGTTCCCCTGAGCCCATGGTCGCCCCATCGGCCGAGCTTCCCCTCTCCTGGTCCGACCTGCAGGCCTTTGCCGCCGTCGAGCCGGATCCCCTCACCGGCCCCACCAACCCCCGCTCCCGCCTGCGCACCTTTGGGCAGCCGGAGGGCGCGGTCCGCGTCACTCTTTTC
>JBJTUJ010000019.1:0-2605 GCA_046080685.1 Cyanobium sp.
GCGCTCGGGATCGGCACCGGGCAGGTCGATCTTGTTGAGCACCGGAATGATCTCCAGATCGTTCTCCAGCGCCAGATACACGTTGGCCAGGGTCTGGGCCTCCACCCCCTGGCTGGCATCCACCACCAGCAGCGCCCCTTCACAGGCCTGCAGCGAGCGACTCACTTCATAGGAGAAGTCCACGTGGCCGGGGGTGTCGATCAGGTTGAGCACATACAGTTCATCGTCCGCCGCCCTGGTTTCCATGCGGGCGGCCTGCAGCTTGATCGTGATGCCGCGCTCGCGCTCAAGATCCATGTTGTCGAGGAACTGCTCCTGCATGTCGCGGGCGGCCACCGTGCCCGTGTCCTGCAGCAGCCGGTCGGCCAGGGTGGATTTGCCGTGGTCGATGTGGGCGATGATGCAGAAATTGCGGATGCGGGAAACGGGGGCGTCGGTCATGCGCTGGGGGAGCCGCTGCCGCGGAAAGAAGCCGGTGGCAGCCGAGGCCTGAATCCTAGGCAGCCACCTCGGGCCCATCGGCCTGTGGGCATAATGCAGTTCGCGCGGTTTTGCCTGGTTTTCTGTGCCCCTCCGCCGTTCAGGCAAGACAGGTGCCGACAGACGACGCCTGGCCGACCGGGAGGAGGGCCAGAGGCTGGTGTTCGCCGGCGCCCAGGACTATGCCCGCCGCCTGGGCAAGATCCGCGATGGTCGCAACGCCTGCTACGCGCAGTCGGCAATCGGCCGCGGCGGCTACACCCTGCGCACCGCCGACGGCGCCCTGATCATGCGCGTGCCGCTGGTGCATGCCCGGGAGATGCTGCGCTTCCGCCGCGCCCTGGCCCGCGAGCTGCTCAAGGACCTCAAGCAGGACGTGCTCAAGGAGAGCACCGCCGATGTGGAACGGCGCCAGATCCGCGTGCAGCCCGAGCGCCTGCGGGCCCTGGCCTGGGCGATCGGCACCGGCAAACGCTTCCCCTACGAGGAAAACGTGAAGCGGCGCCGGCGGATCCTCTGGGCCCTGCTGCTCTGCGGCCTGCTGCCGGGGGTGATCTGCTACTACAAGCGGGTGCGGCCCGCGAAACGCCAGTACCAGGCCGACCTCAAGCTGCTGGTGGAGCGCTGGCACATCCAGGGCAAGCCGGATCCGCCCCAGAGCTTCTTCCTGCTCTTCGACCTGGACTAGCGCCGATGCCGCGACCCCGTTCCCGCTGCCTGCCACCGCCGCCGGGATGGGCCGGGTTCTCCCTGCCGGAGCTGATGATCTGCCTGATGCTGCCGGCCATCGCCATCACGCCACCAGCAGCTGCGCCAGGCCGCCGCCGCCCTGGCCGGCCAGCTGGAGGCAGCCCGGGTCCGCCGGCGCCTGGCGCATCGGTGCCACTCCCATCCGCTCGGTGGTGCTCGACCGGCTAGCCGCCGAGGGCGGCTTACGCTTCAGGATCGGCGCCAGCGGCGTGGCACACACCCTCCAGCCCCACAGCAGCAGCGGGGCCCTGCCCGCCAGCACGATCAACGCCCGCCTGGCCGGCGGCGAGATCGCCGGTGACGCCAGCAAGCGCGACATCGTGCACTTCCCCTACGACCGCGCCAGCTACACGCTCTGCGAACCCTGCGACCGCTCGCTCTGCACGGTGAGCGGCGTCCCCGGCGCCGCGATCGTGAATGGCGACCTGCTGGTGTTCAGCGACCAGGAGCTGCCCCTGCGCTGAAGATCCATTGCATAATGCCAAGAGCGCATTGGTTGCCTACTGTGGCTAGGACCCGGCGATGAGCCCACCTTCCCGGTCCGATCGGGCTGACCAGCCCAACCCAGACCAGCCCAACCCAGATCAGCCCAGCCAGAATCAGCCCAGCCCCCAGAAACCCTCGGAGGAGCGCCGCCGGATCAACCGTGCCGATGGGCTGATGTTGCTGTTCGGTGCCGCCCAGGACTTCGCCCGCCAGGAGGGCAGCCTGGCCGAGGGCGATCGGGCCTCGTTCGAGTGTTCAGTGCTGGGGCGCCACAGCTACACCCTGCGCGACGAGAACGACGCGCTGATCACCCGGGTGCCGCTGCGCGAGGCCCGCGCCATGCTCAGCTTCCGCCGCGAGCTCGCCCGCCAGCTGATGGTGGACGCCAAGGTGCAGGCCAGGAGCGAGAAGGGGCAGCCGCTGGAGCGGCGCAAGGTGCGGTTGCAGAAGGCCGAGGTGCGCGCCCTCAGCTGGGCGATCGGCACAGGCCGCCGCTTTCCCTTCCCGCCCAGGGAGAACCGCGAAGGGCTGATCACCCTGGCCCTGCTGCTCTGCTGCCTGATCCCGGGGCTCGTGTACTACGT
The DNA here is from genome assembly GCA_046080685.1 of Cyanobium sp. Classification (GTDB taxonomy): domain Bacteria; phylum Cyanobacteriota; class Cyanobacteriia; order PCC-6307; family Cyanobiaceae; genus Cyanobium. Next base: position 2,301 of record JBJTUJ010000019.1, read on the forward strand.
GCGCGTGGTGCTGCGCAACCGCGACGCGTATCAGACCAACCTCAACGAACTGGTGAACCGCTGGCGCCTGGTGGGCCAGCCCGACCCGCCGCCCAGCTTCTACGCCCACTACGACCTCACCTGAGGCCGTCCTTCCTAGGATCGAGAACCCAGCGAAATCCCCCCATGAGCACCGACACCGCCGCCCTCACCCTGGAGAACGTGGAGCGCACCCTCGACGAGCTGCGCCCTTACCTGATGGCCGACGGCGGCAACGTGGAGGTGGTGGAGATCGACGGGCCGATCGTGAAGGTGCGCCTGCAGGG
>JBJTUJ010000020.1:0-3174 GCA_046080685.1 Cyanobium sp.
TTCGGCCTGCGCGGCACCTACGAGGCGGTGGCCTGGCCCCAGGCCGAGGCGATGCTGCAGCTGATGGTGGGCAGCTGCGCCGAGCTCTGCCATGCCCTGCTGCCGGCGATGCAACGCGCCGGCAGCGGCCGGATCGTGAACGTGGCCTCGCTGGCGGGTCTGGTGCCGGGTCTGCCGGGCAGCACGCTCTACGGGGCCTGCAAGGCGTTCCTGATCCACTTCTCCCAGTCGCTGGCGCTCGAGAACCGCGGCCGGGGCGTGCGGGTGATGGCCCTGTGCCCGGGCTACGTCATCAGCGAGTTCCACGCGGTGCTGGGGGTGGAGGAGCGGATGCGCCAGCACCTGCCCGGCCTGCTGTGGATGAACGCCGACGAGCTGGCCGATCGCACCGTCGCCGCCCTGGAGGGCTCCCGCACGGTGGTGGTGCCCGGGGGTGTGAACCGGCTGATCGCTGCGCTGGCGGGCTCGCTGCCAGAGCCGGCCACGAACGCCCTCAGCACGGCATTCTCCCGGCGATGCCGGCAGGATTGAGCGGCCGGGAGGGTTCGCCCCCTTCGCCCCGGAACTACTCCACCTGGAGGCAGTTCTTCTTGGTGTAGGCGTCCACCTTGGCCGCCAGCTGATCGGCCGCCTGGGCGACCCGATCCACCTGATCGCCGAAGGCCTGGGCATAGCGCGCGTAGGCCTCGGGTTCGACGCGCCGCAGGGTGGCCGCCTGGTCGGGGTTGAGCCGCATCTTGCGCATCGTGGCCAGCTGGGCGTCGAAACCGTCGCGACGGAGCTTGGCGATCTCGGTGCGCTGCTGGCGGCAGACGGCGCCGTGCTGATCGCGGGCCTGCTGCTTCATCCGCAGGGTGAGCGCCACCGCGGCCGCCACCACCGCCAGCACAGCGAGGAGGATCAGATTGCTGCGCAGACGGGGTGGCGGCTTCGGCATCGACGGCAATCCTGCGGACCGCCATTCTGCCGATGCGAGCGGAGCGGGCATGCTCGGATTCGTGATCGGGCTGGCGGTGGAGGCCCTCACCGGTGCGGGCATCCTGCAGCAGCTGGGCCTCGGCGCCCTGGTCCACCTCGGCTGACGTCAGCCGGCGCCCGTCCCGGTCGCTGCCGCCAGGATGGGGCCCGCTTCTCCACCGCCATGGCCACCGTTCTGATCACCGGCGCCAACCGGGGCATCGGCCTCGCCTACTGCCGCCAGCTGCAGGAGCGCGGCGACACGGTGATCGCCGTGTGCCGCGCCCCCTCGCCGGAGCTGGAGGCCCTGGGGGTGCGCATCGAGGCGGGGGTGGACGTCACCGACGAGGCGGCCATCGCCGATCTGGTGAAGGGGCTCGACGGCCTGCCCATCGACGTGTTGATCCTCAACGCCGGCATCCTGGAGCACACCAGCCTGGAGGATCTGGATGCGGAGAGCCTGCGGCGCCAGTTCGAGGTGAATGCCATCGGCCCGCTGCAGCTCACCCGCGCGCTGCTGGCGAATCTGCACCCGGGCTCGAAGCTGATCCTGATGACCAGCCGCATGGGCTCCATCGACGACAACAGCTCCGGCGGCTCCTACGGCTACCGGATGTCGAAGGTGGCGCTGTCGATGGCGGGCAAGTCGCTGTCGATCGACCTGCGGCCCCGCGGCATCGCTGTGGCGATTCTTCACCCCGGCCTGGTGCGCACCCGCATGATCGGCTTCAACCCCCAGGGCATCAGCCCCGACGAGTCGGTGCGGGGGCTGCTGGCGCGGATCGACGCCCTCACCCTGGAGAACTCTGGCAGCTTCTGGCATGCCAACGGCGAGCTGCTGCCCTGGTAGGGCACCGGCTCCAGGGCGTCATCGCTCAGATCCGGCAGGCCCGGCCTGCGGGCGGGTGAGGGGCCGCTGAACATGCTCGACCTGCTCACCCACCCGCAGGGCCTCAGCCGTCATGTGAGCAATCTCAGCGATGTGGGGCCACGCTTTCTGGCGCTGCTGCGACGGGAGGTGGCGGCCCATCCCTCGCTGCTGCCGCGGGTGGCGGCCTACGAGGCGGATCTGCTGGCGCGGCTGGGGACGACGGCAGGCCCTGGATCCCGGTCAGGCCCGCAGGTGCAGGCGCCGGTGCTCACCACGCGATTCCGCTCTCCCCACGGGGAGCTGGCCTTCTTCAGCATGTTCACCACCTTGGGCACGCCCAACGACATCACGCTGGCCTCGCTGCGGGTGGAGCACATGTTCCCGGCCGATGAGGCCACCCGTGCCGTGTTGCAGCGGATGGCGAGGAGCAAATGATCTGCCTAGGTTCAGACCGTCCTTGAACCATGCATGGATGGGATTTCCCTTTCCCCATGGCGTCACGTCCTATCTGTCCGGGGGGCTGCTGGCGGAAGAGAAGCTGCAGCGGCAGGAAAAGCCTGGTTAGAGCCCATGGCCCAGCAGCTTGTTCGCCCACCCCTCCGATGGCCTCCTCCGCTCCGTTTCCCCTGGCGGCCGCTGCCGGCGGCGCCCCCCTGCTGTTTCGCCAGCTGTTCGACGGCGAGACCGGCACCTACACCTATCTGCTCGCCGACGTGGCCTCCAGGCAGGGGGTGCTGATCGATCCGGTGTACGAGCAGCACCCCCGTGATCTCTCCCTGATCCGCGAGCTTGGGATCGAGCTGGTCGCCTGTCTCGACACCCACGTCCACGCCGACCACGTCACCGGCAGCTGGCTGATGCACGAGGCCACCGGCTGCGCCATCGGCGTGGCCGCCGTGGCCGGGGCCGAGAACGTGACCCTGCCCCTGCAGCACGGCGATCGGGTGGCCTTCGGCCCACGCCATCTGGAGGTGCTCAGCACACCCGGGCATACCGATGGCTGCCTCACCTACGTGCTGGACGAGCGCTCGATGGCCTTCACCGGCGATGCGCTGCTGGTGCGCGGCTGCGGCCGCTGCGACTTCCAGCAGGGGAACGCCTCAACGCTGTATCACTCGATCACCGAACAGATCCTCTCCCTGCCGGATCACTGCCTGCTCCATCCGGCCCACGATTACTTCGGCCGAACCGTGAGTTCGGTGGCCGAGGAGAAGGCCTACAACGCCAGGCTCGGCGGCGAGGCCAACGAGCGCGACTTCGTGGGCTCGATGGACAACCTGCAGCTGCCCCATCCACACCGGATCGCCGTGGCCCTGCCGGCCAACCTGCGCTCCGGCAAGCCCGAT
>JBJTUJ010000021.1:0-10160 GCA_046080685.1 Cyanobium sp.
TTCCTGCTCCTTGATCTCCCCCGTTTCCTTGTTGACCAGGCGGCAGGTCACATACATCTGCGACGCGAAGGTGGCATCACGACGTTTCGCCTCCTCCACGTCGTGGCGGGGGCGCTTCAGGCGATACTCATTGCCGATGAAGTGCAGCTCGAGCTTGCCGGTGTAGTCGGTGATCGGCGAGAAGCTGTCGAGCTCTTCGATCAGACCCTTCTCCAGGAACCATTTGAAACTCGCCCTCTGCACCTCCACCAGGTCGGGAAGGTACGTGACGGTCTTGGCGACCTGGATCGCGCTGCTCATGCGGTGAACCTGCAGGAACGGAAGGAAGGGAAATGGCCGGAGCCGGGCCTGGGGGAGGGTGGGCACACGCCAAGAGACGCATCGACCGGACGCAGCCCCCTGCAAGCAGGGAAGCGAATCCGGTCGCGCGCCTATCGGGCTCGCCGGCGGGCAGCCGGCTCACGCGGAGCCGGCGGGACGAGCAGTGCTGTCGGTGCCGAGGTGGACAAGGGGAGCGCTTCCGCTTCCAGGCCAATAAATCATCATACATTGGTAATGGTCAGCCTGAACAAGCTCGCAGCGTTTGCCGTGCTGGTACGGGCCACCTCCTCCAGGCTCTCACCCCTCAGTTCCGCCACCCGGGCCGCCACGGCCGCCACCCACGCAGGCTCGTTGCGCTTGCCGCGCCGGGGCGCCGGGGCCAGGAACGGGCAGTCGGTTTCCACCAGGAAGCGATCCGCCGGCACGCGCCGGGCGCATTCGTGGATGTCGGCGGCCTTGGGGAAGGTGACGGTGCCGCTGAAGCTGATGAACAGGCCGAGATCGAGAAACCCCTCCATCTCCTCGGGCGTGCCGCCCCAGCAGTGCATCACCCCGCGGGGACAGGCCCCGCACTCGCGCCGCGCCCGCAGCTCGGCCAGCATCGGCTCGGCCGCATCGCGGCAGTGGATGATCACCGGCAGGTCGAGCTCCACCGCCAGATCGAGCTGGGGGCGAAGCACCACCAGCTGCTCCTCTAGGTTCTTCACCCGGAACAGATCCAGGCCCAGCTCGCCGATGGCCACCACCCGGTCGTCGGCGCGGGCCGCCTGGCGCAGCACGGCCTCGGTGTCAGCGGCCCAGTGGCCCGTGTCGAGGGGATGGACCCCCACGGCGTCGCGCAGTTCGGGGAAGCGATCAGCCAGGGCGCGGATCGCCGGGATCTCGCCAGGCTCCACGCAGGCGTGCACCAGTGCAACGAGGCCGGCCTCGCGCCAGCGCTGCGCCACCTCGGCCAGATCGTCGTCGAAGTTGCGGAAGACGATGTGGCAGTGCGAATCCACCAGCGGAACCGCCCGCCCGATGGCGGCTGCGGTTTCACCGGTGGAGAGGGTGGCGCTCATGACGGGGCGGGGATCAGGCCTCGGCGGCAGCGGGCTCGAGCACCTTCTTCACGGCACCGCTGAGGCGCGATTTCTGGTTGGCGCCGGTGTTGCGGTGCAGCACGCCCACCTTCACGGCCTTGTCGATCTTGCTGAAGGCGGCGGCCATGGTGGTTTGCACGGCGGCCTTGGCGTCGTCGCCGGGCTCCTGGGCATAGGCGCTGCAAGCGGTGAAGCAACGCTTCATCAGGGTGCGCAGGGACGACTTGTAGGTGCGGTTGCGGAGGCGGTTGCGTTCGGCGATCTCGACGCGCTTCTTCGACGACTTGTTATTGGCCACAGGTGCGGGCGCGGACAGGCAAACGAGGATCGTACCCTGCGGCCCTCGCATTCCTCCAGCGACCTGGGCTCTAGCGTCGGATCACGCCCGTTCTCCTGTCCGCCTTGGTCGCCTCCCGCCCGGCCGCCCCCACGGCCCTGTCGATCACCTGCCTGGATGAGCCCGCTGCGGCGGCGGCCCGGCTGCAGGTGATCGCCGATCGCACCGGCGACGGCCGGCTGCGGCAAGAGGAGGAAAAGGTGGCAGCCATTCTCGAGCAGGTGCGCAGCGGCGGTGACCGGGCCCTGCTCGATCTGAGCGAGCGCTTCGACGGGGTGCGGCCCGACCCCCTGCGGCTGCCGGTGGAGCGGCTGCGGCAGGCCTGGGAGGCAACACCGGAGCGCCTGCGCGCGGCCCTGGAACTGGCCCATGGACGCATTCTCGATTTCCACCGCCGCCAGCGGCCGCAGGATCTGAGCGTGGAGGGCCCCCACGGCGAGCGGCTCGGACGGCGCTGGCGGCCCGTGGAGCGGGCGGGTCTGTACGTGCCGGGGGGCCGGGCGGCCTATCCGAGCACGGTGCTGATGAACGCGGTGCCGGCGATCGTGGCCGGGGTGGAGCGGGTGGTGATGGTGACCCCGCCCGGCCCTGGCGGCGAGCCCAACGAAACGGTGCTGGCGGCGGCCCACCTGGCCGGGGTGGAGGAGGTGTACCGCGTGGGCGGCGCCCAGGCGGTGGCGGCCCTGGCCTTCGGCACCGAAACGATCCCCCGGGTCGACGTGATCAGCGGCCCGGGCAACCTGTGGGTGACGCTGGCAAAGAAGGCGGTCTATGGCCGGGTGGGCATCGATTCGCTGGCGGGCCCCAGCGAGGTGCTGGTGATCGCCGACCACACCGCCCGGGCGGATCAGGTGGCGGCCGACCTGATGGCCCAGGCCGAGCACGATCCGCTGGCGGCGGCGATCCTGATCACCACCAGCCGCGAACTGGCGGAGGCGATGCCGGCGGCGATCGAGGCCCAGCTCGCCGACCATCCCCGGGCCGCGATCACCCGCCAGGCCCTGAACGACTGGGGCCTGATCGTGGTGGCTGACAGCCTGGAGCAGGCGGCGGCCCTGAGCGATCGCTTCGCTCCCGAGCACCTGGAGCTGCTGGTGGAGAACCCCGCCCCCCTCGCCGATCGGATCCGCCAGGCCGGCGCCATCTTCCTCGGGCCCTGGACGCCCGAGGCGGTGGGTGACTACCTGGCGGGCCCGAACCACACCCTGCCCACCGGCGGCACCGCCCGCTTCAGCGGCGCCCTGTGCGTGGAAACGTTCCTGCGCCACACCAGCTTGATCGCGTTCAACCACCAGGCCCTGGTCGCCACCGGCGACGCCGTGATCGAACTAGCCGAGAGCGAGGGGCTGCACAGCCACGCCGAATCGGTGCGTCGGCGGCTGGCGCAGGGATGACAAAGGGCGCGTACGAGCGCCGGAGGGAGGGCAGGGGCGTGGGGCCCGGTCGTCTGTGGCTGGCGCTGCGCTCGTGGTGGAAGGAGGAGCAACGGGTGCTGCCGTCGCGGCAGGCCATGCTCCCGCCGGCCCTGGCGGTGGGGGTGACGCTGGCGGCGCTGGTGGGGCTCGACGGGGCCCACCGGCTGGAGACCATCCGCTCCCGCAACGAGGCCCAGCGGCGGGAGGCCCTGGCGATCGTGGTGGTGCAGCTCACGGCGATGCAGCGCACCGCCCTGGACTGGGCGAACTGGGACGAGACCTACCGCTTCATGGGCGGCCAGTTCCCTGGCTTCGTGACCCAGACCCTTGACACCGCCGCCCTGTTCCAGGGGGAGGCGCTCCTGGGCCTACTCAATCCCGATGGCAGCCCTCGGCTGAGCTACGGGCGCAAGGGGCTGGACGATCCCCGCGCCGCACCGTTGCTGGCCTGCGCGCAAAGCAACCATTTCCGCCTCGGAGAAAGGGAACGCGCGGTGCGGCTGGCCTGCCGCAGCGCCGACGGCGCCGTGTACCTCGGGGTGCTCACGAGCATCCACGACAGTGCGCGCCGGTTGCCGGCCCGCGGCAGCCTGGCCTACTTCGAGCCGTTGCGGCAACAGGCGTTCGGCCCTGCGATCGACGCCAAGCTCAAACGCCTGTCCCAGGAACTCCAGTGGCTGAGCCCCGCAGCCGGGACACGACCGCCGGTCGATCCCCTGGTGATCCGTCCCCCCATCCACGGTCCGGAGGGGGCCGTGGTGGCCCTGGGCCGCCCACCGGTTCTGCCGGAGCTGATGCCGCTGCTGCTGCAGGATCTCCTTTGGATGCTCGCCTTCGCCCTGCTGCTGCTGCTGGTGCGGATGCAGCTGCTGCTGGAGCGCCGCCGCCAGCTGCTGCGCCAGCGCCAACTCGAGCAGCGCAGCGATCGCCGCATCCGCCGCGCCGGCCACGAGCTCGACCAGCTGCTGGCCCAGCTGGGGATGGGAATCCGCGAGACGGGCAACGAGCGGGAGGTGATGGCGCGCCTGATCCGCTCCGAGGACTCGGGCGCCACACCGCCGGCGGACGCTGCCATGGAGATCAAGCTGGAACTGCTGGCGAACCGCTTCCAGCGCTTCCTCGATCGGGCCCGCTCCCTGGCCCTGCTCGACACCCTCACCAAGCTGCCCAACCGGCGCTTCTTCGTGGAGCGTCTGGAGCTGGAGGCGGAGCGGCACCGCCAGTCGGGTCAGCCCTTCGGGATCCTGTTCGTGGACATCGACAAGTTCAAGGACATCAACGACACCTATGGCCAGAGCGTGGGGGATGGGGCCCTGGTGCTGGTGGGCCAGCGCCTCGCCCAGCTGATCCGCCCCTGCGACTTCCTCGCCCGTTACGGCGGCGACGAGTTCGCGGTGCTGATGGATCTGTCCGAAGGTGCCGACCAGAGCCGTGCCGCGCTGCTGGGAGCCTGCGAGAGCCTGGCCCTGCGGATCAGCACCGGCTTCGGCGAAGCGGTGACGGCGGAGGTGGAAGGCCACCGCCTGGAGATCGGCCTCAGCATCGGGGCTGCCCTGGTGGACCCCAACGAGGCCAGCGTGGAGAGCGCCATGCGCAGCTCCGACGTGGCCATGTACCGCGCCAAGCAGGCTCGCCATGGCCGGGTGGCGATCATCGACACCGGTGACGGGGAGACCGATCTCGACACCTATGCCCTCTACGGCGAACTGATTCAGGCGGTGCGCGACGACGCCCTGGCCGTGGAGTTCCAGCCGGTGGTGGATGGCAGGGGGGTGATCCACAGCGTGGAGGCGCTGGCCCGCTGGCACCATCCGCAGCGCGGACCGATCGCTCCCGAAACGTTCCTGGCTCTGGCGGAGCGGCACCGGCAGGCCATGGCGGTGGGGGAAGCCCTGATCCGCCAGTCGCTGGCTGGCTTCGCGCTCCTGGTGCAGGCAGCGCCGGATCTCAGCCTGGCCCTGAACCTGGCCCCCTCCACCCTGAGCGATCCGGCCCTGGGCGAGCGGCTGGGGCCCTGGCTGGCGGAGGCCGGCATCCCCCCGGGCCGGGTGACGATCGAGCTGACGGAGCGATCCGTGCTCGAACCCACCGCCACCGTGCGGGCGAACCTGGCCCTGATCAGGAGCCTGGGGATGAAACTGGCCCTCGACGATTTCGGCACCGGCTACTCGTCGCTGAACCTGCTCAACAGCCTCAAGCCCGACTCGGTGAAGATCGACCAGTCGTTCGTGCGGGCGATGGAGAGCGACCCCTATGCCCATCAGATCGTGAGCCTGATCGCCGGTCTGAATTCCCGCATGAACCTCGACATCGTGGCCGAGGGGGTGGGGACGCGCCACAGCGTGGAGCTGCTGCATGCGCTCGGCATCCAGCGGTTCCAGGGGTTCTTCTTCTCCCGGCCGAAAACCGCGGCGGCGCTGCTAGAGGAGCTGGCGGTGCGGCTGAGCACAATAGGCACGCCGTCCTGAACGATTCCCGCCCATGGCCTCCCCCAGCGATCTTCCGGCGGCCGACGACCTCGAGCTCCTGCGGATCCTGTGCTGCGTGGCCTGGGCCGACGGCGAGTTCTCGCCGGAGGAGAAGGGGCTGCTGGATCGCCTGGTGGATCGCTACGTGATCGGCAGCGGGAAGGACGACGGCACGGCGGAGCTCACGGCGGACGTTCTGGCGGCCAGCCCCGCGCCACTGGAGGCCCTCGATGCGCTGCTGCCCCGGCTCACCAGCCAGGACGACCGGCAGTTGGTGGTGAAGCTGGCTTACATGATGATCCGGGTGGGCGGCCGCCTGGGCGAGGAATCCGGCATCAACGCCCGCGAGAAGGTGGCCTACCGCCGCGTGGTCGACGCCGTGGGCCTGCCCGACTCCGAGATCGAGGAAGCGGAATGGGCAGGCGAGGAGGAACTGGCCCGCCACGGTGGGCTGCTGGGGGTGCTGCGCAGCCGCTTCTCCTGGCTGCCGGGCTGAGTATTCGGGGCTGAGTGATCGGGGCGGAGAAATTCAGCGGTACTGGGGACGGCGGGTCTGGTCGAAACTGCGGCGCAGGGACTCACCCACCGGCAGGCCTACGGGCAGATCTCCGCCGAAGGAGGTGCCGAGGATGTGGCGATAGAGCTTGGTTTCCACCAGGCGGTAGGTGCTCGCGGGCAGCGGGATGGATCCAGCGTTGTCCACCAGTGCAAGGCCGTTCCTCACGGTGTCGGTGAGGAAGCTGCGCAGATCGCTCCGTTCCCTGAGCTGGCGGTCGTTCACATAGAGGAACAGCAACCTTGACAGGGGCAGATAGAGCCCGTTCTGAACGGCAGCCGGAGTAGGCGCCGCCGGTCCCTTCGGGCCCACGATCGTGAGAGGCCGCAGCCGGCTGGCATTGGCCTTGGAGTAGGCAAAGCCGAAGTAGCCAAGCGCGCGGGGATTGTATGCAACGCAGCGCGCTATCACGGTGTCATCCTCGCTGGCGGTGAAATCCCGACGCGAATTGGTTGGGCTGCCATTGATGGCCTTGTTGAAATACTCGAACGTGCCCGAATCAGGGCCAGGGCCGCAGAGCTTGATCGGCTGGTTCGGCCAGTCGATGTTGACTTCACTCCAGCGATCGATCCGCCCCTGGGCCTCCTTGCCCCAGAGCCTGGACAGCTCCTTCACCGTGATCAGCTTCGCCCAGTCATTGCTGCGATTCACCACCACGGTGAGGGCGTCGAAGGCGATGGGCAGTTCGATGAAGGTGACGCCGTTGCGGGCACAGGCCTTCAGCTCACTGCTGCTGATCGGACGCGAGGCATTGGCGATCGCCAGTTTTCCCTGGCAGAACTGGCGGAAGCCATCGGTGGTGCCACTCTCCGAGAGCTGGATGCCCGGCTGCCTGCCCGTGCTCCGGTAGCTGCGGATCGCCTCCTGCATGATCGGGAACACGGTGCTGGAGCCACCGACCCGGAACCCCTGCGGCTCCCCTGGACTATTGGCCAGGGAGGGGGTGGCGGGCATGGTCACCAGCGCCAGGAGGCTGGCACCGGCGAAGCGAACCAGCGGGGCCTGGAGGGTCATGGGGCAGGGAGAATCCGACCCTCATGATTCCAAGCCCACGCCATTGTTGGGTTAAGGAACGAGGGATTCTTCCACAACGGCCCCGCAGTTGCTGCGGAAGGACAGACAGGAGAGCAGGGCATCCTGGGCCTGGATGCCACCGGGATGGCCGCTGCGCATGCGGCCAACGATGTCCCGCAGGGTCCGGACGGTGGCCGTGATGTTCGGCCCCTTGTTCAGCATCACCACCTCGGCCCGGGCCCCCATCGCCGCATCGGTGATCTCCGCCCGGGTCGGCACGCCGGTGCGGGCCATCGCATCCAGCACCTGGGTGGCCCAGATGCAGGGCACGTGGGCTGCGGCGCAGATGCGCAGGATCTCCTCCTGGATCTCCGCCAGGGCCTCCCAGCCGCACTCGATCGCCAGGTCACCCCGGGCGATCATCACGCCCACGGGCGCGGGCCGCCGCATCGCCGCCAGCAGCAGCCGCGGCAGATCCAGGAAAGCCCGCCGGGTCTCGATCTTCAGCACCACCGGCAGATCCTCCCGGCCCGCACGCCGCAGGGCGAGCTGCAGGGCCTCGATGTCAGCGGGGCTGTGGACGAAGGAATAGCTCAGCAGGTCGGCGTGCTCGGTGGCGAAGGCCAGATCGTCCAGATCCTTCGCCGTGAGCGCCGGCACGGTGAGGGTGCTGTCGGGGAAGTTGATGCCCTTGTCGTTGCGCAGCCGGCTGCCGCGGGCGCGGGCGTGAGTGATCGTGAGGCCCAGTACCGCCTGGGAAATGCTGTGGATCACGGCCTCGATCCGGCCATCGTCGAAGAGCACACGCTCGCCCTCCCTCAGGCAGGCGAACACCTCGGGCAGGCTGCAGGCCACGGCATCGGGCTCCCCCGTGGGGGTGGCGGTGAGCCGCAGGTCATCGCCCTGCCGCAGCAGCAGCTCCCCGGGGGCCGCGGGCAGTTCGGCCAGCTCCAGCCAGGCGCTGCCGCCCTCCTGCTGGAAGCGCAGACCGCGGATGAAGCGGCAGCGCTGGTTGCAGCTCATGCCGATCCCATCGGCCGCAGGGTCGAGCACCACCAGTTCCCGCCAGCGGCCGGAGGCATCCCGGCCCCGCAGCCGGTCGCCCCGCTGCAGCCCCTCGAGCCCTTCCCCCTCAACGGGCAGAACCACGACATCGGCCGGCAGGTTGGCCGGAGCGGGGGGGTCGTCGGTGACCAGCAGGCGGAAGGGACGGATCAGCCGGCCCAGCCGATCCCGCTGGGGGCGTCCGTCGATCACCCCCTCGAGGGCGGGAAGCCCGCAGGTGCGGAGCTTGGGTCCGGCCAGATCGATGGCGATGCGGCAGTCCCGTCTGGTGCCGGCGCAGGCCTGCCGCACCCCCGCCACCAGGGCACGCCAGGTGGCGGGGTCGTCATGGGCGCAGTTGATGCGGGCGATGCCCATGCCGGCCTGCACCAGGTCGCGGATCAGCCCGGGCTGCTGGGCCGCTGCTGCCGGAAGCGTGACCATGATCGAGCTGCCATCGGGGCTGCCTGCGAGGCCGAAGAGCAGATTGCAGTGGTCCTGCAGCAGACGTTCCCCCTGCTGCCGGTCGGTCCCATCCAGGAACCCGGGGCTGGAGGGGCCGGGCCTGAGCCAGCCCAGGACCGCGCTGAGGGTGTGCAGGAGGTGGGAATCACACCCCGCCAGGGTGCTGAGGCCCCGCTGGCGGAGGGCCAGTTCCAGCCCGGCATGCCGGTGGCGATGGAAGGCGATGAAGTGGAGCAGGTTGCGGGCGCTGGCGCGGTAGCGGGGGTCGACGGCGGCCAGGGAGCCGTGCTCCTCCTGCTCGATGCGCACCATCGCGGCCAGGATGTGCTCGAGCTGCTCCCGCAGGTCCGGCTCCGTGTCGATCGATCGGGCAGGCACCACAGAAGGTCCGATGGCAACAAACCAATCTGGTCCGTCAACGCCGGCCCACGGCGAAGCGAAGGGTTAAGGAGTCGCTAAGGCCCACAGTGCTGCAGTTTGTGACATCCAGGGCCTCGAACCCGTTCCGATCCCTTGTCTTAACCCGCGGTGATCAGCATCGGCGGGCAACCATCACCACCATGGACAAACCCTCGAAAATCGAACTGCAGACCTTCCGCAACCTCGCCAAGGTCCGTCCCTTGCGCAAGGTGCAGGCCGGCGAGGTGATCTTCCGATCCGGCGATCCAGGGGACAGCCTGTTCTGCGTGGTGGGCGGCCAGGTGAAGATGGAGTGGGACGACGCACGGCTCTCGGAGACGATCGAGTCCGGCTGCAGCTTCGGCGTGGGTGCCCTGGTGGATCCCCAGCACCGGCGCTTCGGCACCGCCACCGCCGTGAGCGATGGCGAACTGCTTGAGATGGATCGCGAGGGGTTCCTGCTGGCCATCCAGGAACTGCCGATGTTCGCGCTGGAAATGCTGCATGATCTCGATGAGCGCTTGAGAGATCTCAAGATCCGAGCATCAGCGGAGGCGACCGATGGGTCAAAGGGGTGACGTGCAGGCCACCGGGGTGGCCGCGTCCCTTTGCGTGGTGTAAAACCCGAGGCCCGAGTGCCCTGATCAGAGGGTGAACAGGGTGGAATGACGGTCTGTCATTCCGGAGGTGCAGATGCGCCTCTTGCAGTCACGATGAATCGAGACGATTGACTTGTCAAGTCTTTCGTCTGAACGCGGATGTGTTGTGAGCTGGAGTGCTCTGTGCAGCCTGGGGGTTGCAGCGGCCGGCCCCCGGGCGGCGATCGAGGCCGCTGCGCCCGGTGGGGGCGCTGCAGCCTCGATCACCTGGGGCCTGCGTGCTGCCCTTCTCAGGCGCTGAGAGCCTGTAGGGCGGGGCTGTCGCCCAGCTCCGGGATGGCGGCCATGCTCTCAGCGGAGAACATGCGGCGGCCCTCCAGCTGCCAGTGCTCGTGCTGCTCCAGCAGCACCGCCCCCACCAGGCGGATGATCGCGGCGTCATTGGGGAAGATGCCAACGA
>JBJTUJ010000022.1:0-22417 GCA_046080685.1 Cyanobium sp.
CATGAACACCGCCAGCAACCAGGGCATCACGAAGGTGTGAAGGCTGTAGAAGCGAGTGAGGGTGGCCTGGCCGACGCTCTCGCCGCCGCGGAGCAGTTCCACCATGAAATCGCCCACCACAGGAACGGCTGCGGGAACACCGCTGACGATCTTCACAGCCCAGTAACCCACCTGATCCCAGGGGAGGGAATAGCCGGTGACCCCGAAGGAGACCGTGATCACCGCCATGATCACGCCTGTGACCCAGGTGAGTTCCCGAGGGCGCTTGAAGCCGCCGGTGAGATAGACCCGGAACACGTGCAGGATCAGCATCAGCACCATCATCGAGGCGCTCCAACGGTGCACAGAGCGGATCAGCCAGCCGAAGCTCACATCAGTCATGAGGTACTGGACAGAGGCGTAGGCCTCAGCCACCGTGGGCTTGTAATAGAAGGTCATGGCGAACCCGGTGGCGAACTGAATCAGAAAGCACACCAGGGTGATGCCGCCCAGGCAATAGAAAATGTTGACGTGCGGCGGCACGTACTTGGACGAGATATCGTCGGCGATCGCCTGAATTTCCAGGCGCTCCTGGAACCAGTCGTAGACGCCGTTCGGCTTGGCGGCGGGTTGGGAGTTCGCCATGCAGCGAGGGGTTTGGGTTGCGAGAGTCTACCGATCGTCAAGACCCCCCCGTGAGCGGATGCCCCGGTCGCCCGTCGGCGGCTCAACCCTTTGCAACAGCCCCCGGGCGAAACCCCAGTCCGGCTAAACGGGCCTGGACCGCCCTGCTGCTGGCCCTGTGGCTGCCCCTGGCCTGGCTGGCTCAGGCCCCGGAGGCGCTGGCGCTCAGTGACGCCCAGCAGCTCGTGGTGGAGGCCTGGCGCCTGGTGAACCAGAGCTACGTGGCCCCGGAGCAGCTCGAGTCGGTGCACTGGCGGCAGCGGAGGCAAAAGGCCCTGGAGAAGCCGATCGAGAGTTCGGCGGCCGCCTACGACGCCATCGAAGCGCTGCTCGCCCCCCTGGGCGACCCCTACACCCGGGTGCTGCGGCCCCAGGAGTACGAAGCCCTTCGCTCCACCAACCGCGGCAGCGTCTCGGGGGTCGGGCTGCAGCTGGGCCTGCGGGACGCGGATCACCAGGTGGTGGTGATCGCGCCCTTGGAGGGATCGCCGGCGGCGGAGGCGGGGATCGCCTCCGGCACGGAGGTGATGCGGGTGGAAGGACGGGACAGCGGGGCCCTCGGCCTGGATGGAACGGCCGGGTTGCTGCGGGGACCGGCCGGAAGCGATGTGCTGCTCCAGCTCCGCACACCCTCCGGCCGCACGCGGGAGGTGCGCCTGGAGCGACGGGCCGTCGACCTCCACCCTGTGCGGCAGCGGCTGCTGGTGCGGAACGGCCATCGTCTCGGCGTCCTGCGCATCACCCAGTTCAGCGAGCCCGTGCCCAGCCAGGTGCGGGAAGCCCTCGAGGCGCTCACGGGCCAGGACATCGAGGGGTTGGTGCTGGACCTGCGCAACAACTCAGGCGGGCTGGTGAGTGCGGGGATCGCCGTGGCCAATGCCTTCCTGGATGGGGACCCGATCGTGGAAACCCAGGACCGGGGAGGCATCGCCTCCCGCCAGCTGGCCACTCCCGGCCGCCTCTACGGCGGACCGATGCTGAGCCTGGTGAATGGCGGCACCGCCAGTGCCAGCGAGATCCTGGCCGGAGCCCTGCAGGACGCCGGTCGATCGGAACTCGCGGGCACCTCAACCTTCGGCAAGGGGCTGATCCAGACCCTGCTGTCCCTGGGGGACGGCAGCGGACTTGCGGTGACGGTGGCGCGCTACCTCACACCCTCCGGACGGGACATCCAGCACCTGGGGATCGTTCCCGACCATCGGCTGCCGTCCCCGGAACCCCTGAACCCCGGTGGTGACAGCGACGACTGGCTGGAGCGGACCGCCGACCTGCTGGTGGTCCAGCTGGAGGCCCCGCGGGGATGAGCGGACGCAACTATCACGATCCCCTCCACGGAGCGATCCGGATGGATCGCTCCGATCCGGCGGAGGCCCTGGCGATCGATCTGATCGACACCGTCCCCTTCCAGCGGCTGCGGCGCATCCGCCAGCTGGGCCCGGCGTTTCTCACGTTCCACGGCGCGGAGTCGAGCCGCTTCACCCATTCCCTGGGGGTGCTGCACCTGGCCCGCCAGGCCCTCGACCACCTCCAGCGCCTGGATCCGGCCCTGGCCCACCATCGCCCGCTGCTCCTGGCCGCGGCCCTGCTCCACGACGTGGGCCATGCCCCGCTGAGCCACACCGGCGAGGAGATGTACGGCCTGCGCCACGAAAGCTGGTCGGGCCGGCTGATCCGCGACCACCCCGCCCTGCGGGACCGGCTGGAGGCAGCCCAGCCCGGGCTGGCCGAGGAGGTGGCCGATCTGCTCGAGCACGGACGCTGCGCTGTGCCTGCGATCGCCGGGCTGGTGAGCAGCCAGCTGGACTGCGACCGGCTCGATTACCTGCTGCGCGACAGCTACAGCACCGGCACCAGCTATGGCCGCCTGGATCTCGAGCGCATCCTGGCGGCCCTCACCCTGGCCCCCGATGGCGGGCTTGCCCTGCATCCCAAGGGGTTGATGGCGGTGGAGCACTACCTGGTGGTGCGCCAGCTGATGTACCGCAGCGTCTACAACCATCGCCTCAACGTGGTGTGCAACTGGTTGCTCACCCGGGCCATCGCCGTGGCCCGCAGGCTCGGCCCCGGCAGCGTCTGGGCCGATGCCGTGATGGCCCGCTGGCTGTGGCGGCCCGCGGATCTCGATCTGGAGAGCTTCCTCGCCAACGACGACCTGCGCACGGGCTACCACCTCAGCCGCTGGCGCGAGGAGGGACCGGCCGAACTGGCCGATCCCTGCCGCCGCCTGCTCGACCGGCAGCTGCCCAAGGCCACCGAAGTGAGCGACTACCCCCCCAGCGTCCGGCTCGAGCTGCTGGCTGAGGTGCGGGGACTGTGCCGCCGTGCGGGACTTCCCCGGGAGGAGGACTGCACCCTGCTGCAACGCCAGAACCACGGCTACCACCCCTACAAGGAGGGTCTGCGCCTCTGGGACGGGGAACGGCTCCAGGCCCTCGAGCGGCGTTCCTCCCTGGTGGCCAGCCTGACCCGCCCTCTCGAGAGTGCCTGGCTGATCCACCCGGCCGAGGTGAGCCCAGCCCTGCGGGAACGGCTGACTCATTGGCCCGTGGCCCCACAGAGCCCGGGGTGAACCCAGGGGATCGGGCACCTCTAGGTTGCCGCTCAGTTCCTCGAACCCAACCGCCGCGCATGGCCGCCGCCCTGATCCCGGCGCTCGCTCCCAACCAGCTGCATCTGCTGCGCCTTCCGGAAAGCGTGGGTTCTGCCAGCGCCCTGGAGGAGGTGCACCAGACCCTGCGCCAGTCCGCCCTTCAGGGGCCCTTGGAGATGGAATGCGGGGACTGGCTGCTGCGGGTTCCCGATCTGCGGGATCTGGAGCAGCTCCTTCAGCGCCACGGACTCGAACTCCGACGCATCAGCAGCCGCTCCCCCGGCACCCTGGTGGCCGCTGCCGCCCTCGGACTCGACAACGGATGGACGCTGCCGCTCAACGGGGCCGGCAGCAACGCCTCCGCTGCGGAAACCGTCGATACCCTCACCGTGCACCGGGGAACGCTGCGCTCCGGGGACCACCTGCAGGTGGAGGGGTCCGTGCTGCTGCTGGGGGATGTGAATCCGGGCGCCCGCGTCAGTGCCGGGGGCCATGTGCTGGTGTGGGGGCGTCTGCGGGGCATGGCCCACGCGGGCTGTGGAGGCGACCGCAACGCCCGGATCGTGGCCCTGCAGTTGCGCCCGCTGCAGTTGCGGATCGCCGACGCCGTGGCCCGCGGTCCGGAGGATCGACCGCCGGCCGGACTGGCCGAGGAGGCCCTGCTGGTGGACGGCACGATCCGGATCGACCCGGCATCTCCGGGCTGGCCACTGCCGCAGTGATTCCGGAAGAGGAATGCTGCGTGATGGACGTATCCTGCGCCCACGCCCCAGTCCGCCGTGACGTCGACCTCCCCTCGCATCATCCTGATCTGCTCCGGCAAGGGAGGGGTCGGCAAGACCACTCTCACGGCCAACCTCGGGATCGCCCTGGCCAGACTCGGGGAGAGAACGGCGGTTCTGGATGCCGATTTCGGCCTCCGCAACCTGGATCTCCTGCTGGGACTGGAGAATCGGATCGTCTATACGGCCCAGGAAGTGCTGGCGGGCACCTGCCGGCTGGAGCAGGCCCTGGTGAAGCACAAGCTTCAGCCCAACCTCTCGCTGCTGCCGGCCGGCAACCCGCGGATGCTCGAGTGGCTGACCCCCGACGACATGAGAAAGATCGTGGCCCTGCTGGCGGAACGGTCGGATTACGTGCTGATCGACTGTCCGGCCGGGATCGAAGACGGCTTCAAGAATGCCGCAGCCGCGGCCCAGGAGGCGATCGTGATCACCACCCCGGAGGTGTCCGCCGTGCGGGACGCCGACCGGGTGATCGGTCTGCTGAACGTTCAGGGCATCCAGCCAGTGCAGCTGGTGCTCAACCGGGTGCGGCCCAAGATGGTGGCCTCACAGGAGATGCTGTCGGTGGAGGATGTGACCGACATCCTGGCCCTGCCGCTGCTGGGCCTGGTGGTGGAAGACGAGCAGGTCATCGTCTCCACCAACCGGGGGGAACCCCTCACCCTCCAGGGCACCCCCTCCCCGGCCGGTCAGGCCTACTTGAACGTCGCGCAGCGGCTCCGGGGTGAGGACCTGCCGATCGTGGATCCCTCCAAGGAGCGCACGGGGCTGAGGGCCCGGCTCAAGCGCATCCTCAAGACACGCCTGTTCTGAGCCCCGATGTCCCTGATCGACTTCATCAACCGGCTCTTGGGCCGGCAGGCCCCCAGCGCCAACACCGCCCGTCAGCGCCTGCAGCTGGTGCTGGCCCACGACCGCAGCGACCTCAACCCCGAACTGCTCGAGCAGATGCGCCGGGAAATCCTGGAGGTGGTTCAGAAGTATGTGGAAATCGACCTCGACAGTGGCGACGTGAGCCTCGAGACCGAGGACCGGGTCACGGCCCTGGTGGCGAACCTGCCGATCAAGCGGGCAAGGGTGAGCAAAGATGCGGCCACCGCTGCGGACGGGTCCGGCGAAGCGTCCTCCGATCCCCAGCCCAGCTTCGATGCCGAAGGGCACGACACCTCCGGCGCCTTCGGAGCCATCGAAGCGGGCCAGCGGGCGCCTGTGCCGGCCTGGCGAGCCCCCGGGGGCGACCTTGCGCCTGATCTTGAACCGGCCGAGACCGACGGCGAAGACACCGCTGGCTAGCGAAAGCGGCGCTGCTGCCGTGGGGGGGAACCCTGGGGAGCCACGCTCCCTTTGCCATGGACGAACGATCAGCGGCAACGCTCACCCCGGCAGAGCTCCGGGTGCTCGCCGTGCTGAGTCGGGGCAGCAGCAACGGGCGCATCGCCGAGGAACTTGTTCTCAGCCGGCGCACGATCGAAAGTCATGTGTCGAGCCTGCTCGCCAAGACCGGCTGCCGCAATCGCAGCGAACTGCTGCTCTGGGCTCTGGCCCAGCCGTAAGCTCGTCTCTGGGAACTCTCGAGCCGGCTTAGCTCAGCGGTAGAGCAGCGCTTTTGTAAAGCGAAGGCCATCGGTTCAAATCCGTTAGCCGGCTTCCTGTCTTCCGAGTCCATCCATGGCCAGCCCACCGATCGCAGGCCCATGCGTGTTCACAGCCAAGCAGCCCTCGCCGGTGCCGCTCAGATGGCTCTGGTGTGTGGCCTGCTGGCAGGTTGCACGCTGGTCTCCCCGAGCGCCCCCCCCAAGGCGGTGTCCACCCCGCTGGATCCGATGCTGCGCACCCGCACCACGGCCGCCGAAGCCGCCGCCGCCGCCAATGCCGCCCGCCGCCGCAGTGAAGCGGCCGTGCAGCAGGCAATGCCCTGAGGCCGCTCGGCGGAGGCGCCCCTCTGGCAAGGGTTTGTCAGGTTTCGTCGCTGCCGGCGAAGGCCCACACCGCCGCGGCCAGCAGGACCCAGCCAAGCCAGCCAAGGGCGAGCAGGGGTGTGGCGAAGGACAGGAGGGGCTCGAACAGCCAATGGCTCAGGGCCACGGTCACCAGCGTCAGCAGGACCAGGCTCAGCAACCCGCACTCCCTTTTTCACTGGTCACAGTGGCACCGGCCCGCAGGATCTGCCACTCCGCGGGAGTGCCCTCGTTGGCCGCACTCCAGGCCAGCACGGTGCTAGCGGCCCCCGAGCCTCGCGGCCAGGGAAGCGGTCCCAGCCGGGGCAGCTCCGGGAACCGTGCAGCGGCTTCATGGGCATCGCGGGCCGCGGGCTCCCCGGAGCGATTGGCGCTGGTGGTGGCCAGCGGACCCGTTCGGCGCAGCAGCTCCAGGGCCCGCTCGCAGGCCGGCACCCGCAGTCCGAGGCTTGCTCCACCGGGGTGAAGCGCCTCGGTGACCTGCCCCTCAATCGGCAGCACAAGGGTGACCGCCCCGGGCCAGCAGGTTTTGGCCTTCTCCATCCAGGGCGCGAGCCAGACCACGCCGAGGAACTCCACCAACTGGGGAAGATTGGCCCCCATCAGGATCAGGGGCTTCTCGCGGGGCCGCGCCTTGCAGGTCCAGATGGCGGTGGCATGGCCAGGAAGGGCGGCCAAGGCAGGCAGGGTGTCGGTGGGGAACAGGGCGAGGCTGCCGGCCTGAAGCGCAGCGGCCAGATCAGGGACGGAGAGCAGCGGGCTCACGCCTGGGGGAGTTCGGCGGCCACCATGGTGGCGAGTGGACGCCGGGCACTGGCGAACCTCGCCACGCCTTCCAGGTCGTGGTGGGCTGTGGCCTCCACCAGGCCGGCGGCTTCGAGCAGCGCGAGCACGGCCTCGCTCTGGTCGTGGTGGTGCTCCACCAGCAGCAGGCCGCCCGGGGCGAGTGCCGACGGCCCCCCGGACACCACCTGCCGCAGTGCCCCCAGGCCATCGGCACCACCGTCGAGAGCGAGCCGAGGCTCATGCAGGCGCACCACCGGATCGAGCCCATCCACTGTGGCGCTGGGGATGTAGGGAGGGTTGGCCACCACCAGATCAAGCTGGCCCATCCAGGGCGTGAGCTCATGCCACCAGTCGGAGCGGACCAGACGGACACGAGCCAGGGCCCCGTTGGGACGCAGGTTCAGCTCCGTCTGGGCCAGGGCGGCGTCACTCACATCCACCGCGAGCCCCTGGGACTGCGGGAAGGCCAGGGCCAGAGCCAGGGCCAGACACCCCGACCCTGTGCCCAGGTCCGCCCACAGGCGGGGGAGGGCGGCAGGGGGTCGGCTCAGGGCGACGGCCAGATCGGGCAGGTGTTCCGTTTCCTGGCGGGGGATCAGCACCCCCGGGGCCACCTGCAGCTCGAGATCGCGCCACGGACAGCGCCCCACCAGATACTGGAGGGGGACAGCGGCAGCCAGGTGGCGGCGCCACAGATCCTCGATGTGGGCCTGACTGCAGCTCAGCTCCACAGACCGACCCGGGTGCAGGCGCAGGGCCTGGAGCTCCCGCCAGGGCAGCCCCCCGGCCAGATCAAGCAGCCAGTCGAGGTCGGCGGGCCGGCCCCCTTCCGCCAGCAGACCCCGCCGCCAGACCAGCAACTGCTCGGCGGTGAAGTGCCGGGAGGAGCCGGGAGCCGGGGATCCCCCATCGGCAAGGGACTGGTGCATCCAGCGACGCTAGGCCGCAGGAGGAGGCTCCTCACGACGGCCTCCAGAGCAGACCTGGCTCGGCCTGGAGGAAGCCGGCCTTTTCCAGTTCCATCAGCCCCACGGCCACCCGGGCCGGTGGCTCCCCAAGCCGGTCGCTCAGATCCTCCAGCGATGCGGCCGTACCCACCGCCTCCAGCAGGATCCGCTGGAAGTCGCTGCGCCCGGGGCTGATGCCCCCACCCTGGGAGGCCTGCAGCGCAGGGCCGGCCAGGGGACCAGTGCCCAGGGAGTCGAGCAGATCCGCAGGGTCGAGCAGGGGAGTGGCTCCGCGGCTGAGCAGCCGGTTGCTGCCGGCAGCGGAGGCGCGGCCCGCATCGGCAGGCACCACCCAGAGAGGGAGTCCCTCCGCCCAGGCCAGGTTGGCGGAATGGAGGGCGCCGCTGGAGGCCGGGCACTCCACCACCACCACCGCCGACGACAGGCCCACCTGGAGGCGGTTGCGGGCAGCGAAATGCCCCGGCAACACCCCCATGCCCGTGGGCTGCTCGCTCACCAGAAGGCCATGGCG
This sequence comes from Cyanobium sp., assembly GCA_046080685.1. Taxonomy (GTDB): domain Bacteria; phylum Cyanobacteriota; class Cyanobacteriia; order PCC-6307; family Cyanobiaceae; genus Cyanobium. The sequence continues at coordinate 8,262 of JBJTUJ010000022.1, forward strand.
GGCCACCGACTCCTGCAGCTGATGGTGATGGCGGGGGTAGACGCGCTCAAGCGGCGTGCCGAGCACCGCCACCGGGGCTCCTCCCTGCCGCAGACACCCCTCGTGAACCGCGGCGTCGATCCCCTCGGCCAGACCGCTCACGACCGGCCAACCGGCGGCAGCGAGCGCCGCTCCGAGCCGCCGGGCCATCGCCAGCCCATGGGTGGACGGACGCCGGGTGCCGACCACGGCGACCGCAGCACGCCGAGCCAGGGGGCGCCAGAGACTTCCCCGGCCCCGCCAGTACAGACCCAGCGGGGGTCGGACCAGGGTGGCGATTCCCTCCGGCCAGCGGCCATCCCCAGGCAGAAGAACCCCCCGACCTCCGGCAACCTCCCGGGCCAGCGCAGCCAGAGGCTCAGCCCCCCAGGACAGCCGGAAGCGCGCGAGGGCCGCCACCAGCCTGGGATGCCAGCCCTGAAGGGAGCCGAAGGCCTCCACAGGCTCGGCCCAGGCCGCCTCAAGGCTGCCGAAGGCGCGGATCAAGGCATTCAGCCGCACCCAGCCGACCCCCGGGCAGCGACTCCAGAGCAACCACCACAAACGCTCGCGCTGGCGCCAGGAGCACGACCCCGAGCATCGGATCGCGCCAGAGGCGTGAGCCCGCACAGCCCCCGCCGGGACCGCCCTGACGAAGCCCCCCTGAACCAGGTCGCCCATGCCCAATGGATGCGTACATATGTACTATAGCGATGTGTCATCGGGGCCGGCGACCAGGCTGTTCACGGCCAGCTCCAGGTCCGGTGGCAGGCGGCGCGGCAGCCGGCGTCGGTCCGGGCCCCCGTCGAACTGCACCAGCACCAGCTCCACCCGGGCCTCCGCCGCAAGGCTGCCGTCGGGGCGAAGGAAACGGCTCTGCCAGGGGAGCTTCACTCCCTGGCGCGGCAGCACCCGGCTGAGCAGCCGCACCCGATCACCGTGATGAAGGGCCTGGCGGTAGTCGATCGCCAGGGACACCACCGGCAGCTCCAGACCCCGACGGCTGAGTTCGGCATAGGCGAGCCCGGCTGCGGCGAGGGCCTCCACCCGCGCCTCCTCCAGCCAGGCGAGATAGGCCCCGTGCCACATCACACCGGCGTGGTCGGTGTGCTGAGGGAGCACCGTTCGCTCGAGGAGCCAGTGGCGGGCATCGGGGAGGCGTTCCGGGTGCTGCATCACGGTGTTGGGGAGGAAGGAACCGGAGACGGAGATCAGCCATAGGCTGCGCACGAGCCCCGAATGAGCCCGTGTTCCGCAATCTTCTGATCGCCGATTCCGGCAAAGGTCATGTGGAAGAGATGGTGCGCATGCTGCGTGCCATTCCGCCCTGCCGTCAGGCACGCCTGCATCTGCTCCACGTCGTGCCCGAGCAGGGGGGGGACGAACTGAAGACGCATCGGAGCCAGGCCGAGGAATTGGTGGCCGGGGCGGCGGAGCGCATGGGTCTCGAGTCCTCAGCGGTGACCACGCTCGTGCGGGAGGGCGATGCCAAGCAGACCGTGCTGAAGGTTGCCGACGAGATCGATGCTGATCTGATCGTGATGGGCTCGCGCGGCCTGGGCCGCCTGCAGTCGATCCTCTCGAACAGCGCCAGCCAGTACGTGTTCCAGCTCTCCACCCGGCCGATGCTGCTGGTGCGCGACGACCTCTACGTGCGAGCGATCAACCGGGTGATGGTGACCATCGACGGCACCGGGGTCGGCGACGACGCGATCCGGCTGGCCTGCGAACTGGTGGCGGCCATTCCCGGCGGCAGCCTGAGCGGCGTGCATGTGAGCCGCCAGGATCTGACCCCCTCGCGGGGCGGCAAGTCTCCGGCCGATGAGGTGCTGGAGAAGGCGGTGCAGCGCGCACGGGCCTTCGGGGTGGAGATGAAGCCGCTTCACCGCACCGGCGATGTGGGACGAGCGGTGTGCGCCGCCGCCGAAGAGGAGCGGGCCGACCTGCTGGTGATCGCCTCCCAGGACCGCCGGCCCCTTGTGGCCAAGGCGCTCGTGGACCTCGACCGCCTGCTGGGCAGCTCGGTGAGCGACTACATCCGGGTGCACGCCCCGGCGCCGGTGCTGCTGGTGCGGGAACCGGAGGGCAGGCGCTGAGGCGCCTGCCTCAGCCGCCCTGGCGGCTGCTGGTCTGGATGTAGAGAACGATCAGGAAGACGGCCGGAACGAGAACGAACAGGAGACTGGCAACGAATCCGAGGTCGTTGGTTTCCATGGCGGCCTTGAAGGTGCTGAAAACGTATCACCGCTCCCCAGGGAGGTCGTCAGCCCCTTCATCGCTCGTTGCGGTTGGCCTGTCCACCTCTTCACCAGCGACCTCCTCCTCGGGTTCAGGGGCGGGGAGCTCGGGCCAGGCCGTCGGCCCCACCGGCAGGGGCGACGCCTGGGCGGTGGCCCACAGATCTTCGCCATCCGCCGGGGGGCTCTGGGGCCTGGTCAGCACCAGCAGGGAGCTCTCCACCAGGGACTGGCAGGCCAGCCGCCAGGTCTGGGGGCGACGGAGCAGCTTCTGATCCTCCACGGCCGTCCGGGGGCTGAGCGAACCGGCCGGCGCCCCCGCCACGTCCACGAAACAGGTGATGCACTGACCGCAGCCGCCGCAGTTCCCCAGCCTCCCCTTCAGCCCGTAGAGCTCGATCCCCTCGCGCAGCGCCACTTCCCGGAGGTTCTCCCCGGGGTAGCACTCCACGTCGCGGCCTTCTCGCACGAATCGGATCACGGGCATGGCAGCGCTCCAGGGAAGCCCTTCATTCTGAATCCGGCAGTTGCGGTCCGTAACCAGGCGGCACGTACGGCAGTCCGCACCCACTACCATCGCCAAACGGATCGGCGTCGCCGGTCGTCACACCAACCCAGACCTGACCCCCCATGGGATTGCCCTGGTATCGGGTGCACACGGTCGTCATCAACGACCCGGGCCGACTGCTCGCCGTGCACCTCATGCACACCGCTCTGGTAGCCGGCTGGGCCGGCTCCATGGCGCTCTATGAGCTCGCGATTTTCGACCCCTCCGACCCGGTGCTCAACCCCATGTGGCGCCAGGGCATGTTCGTCATGCCCTTCATGGCGCGCCTTGGCGTGACAGGAAGCTGGAGCGGCTGGAGCATCACCGGGGAAACCGGCGTGGACCCGGGCTTCTGGAGCTTCGAGGGCGTCGCCGCAGCCCACATCATCTTCAGCGGCCTGCTTTTCCTGGCCGCGATCTGGCACTGGACCTACTGGGACCTCGAGATCTGGCAGGACCCCCGCACTGGGGAGCCCGCTCTCGACCTTCCCAAGATCTTCGGCATCCACCTTCTGCTCGCGGGCCTGGCCTGCTTCGGCTTCGGAGCCTTTCACCTCACCGGTGTGTTAGGCCCGGGCATGTGGGTCTCCGATCCCTATGGAGTCACCGGGCATCTGGAGAAGGTGCAGCCCTCCTGGGGACCTGAGGGCTTCAACCCCTTCAACCCGGGCGGGATCGTGGCCCACCACATCGCCGCTGGCATCGTCGGCATCATCGCCGGCATCTTCCACATCACCACCCGCCCACCGGAGCGCCTCTACAAGGCCCTGCGCATGGGCAACATCGAAACCGTGCTGGCCAGCGCCATCGCCGCCGTGTTCTTCGCTGCCTTCGTGGTGGCTGGAACCATGTGGTATGGAGCCGCTGCCACACCGATCGAGCTCTTCGGCCCCACCCGTTATCAGTGGGATCAGAGCTACTTCAAGACTGAGATCAACCGCCGCATTCAGACGGCCCTCGACAACGGTTCCACCAAGGAGCAGGCCTGGGCGTCGATCCCCGAGAAGCTTGCCTTCTACGACTACGTCGGCAACAGCCCGGCCAAGGGCGGTCTGTTCCGGGTCGGACCGATGGTCAACGGCGACGGTCTTCCCACTGGCTGGCTGGGCCACATCTCCTTCACAGACAAGGAGGGTCGTGAACTCGAAGTGCGCCGTCTGCCCAACTTCTTTGAGAACTTCCCCGTGGTCCTCCAGGACCAGGATGGGGTTGTCAGGGCCGACATTCCCTTCCGGCGTGCGGAAGCCAAGTACTCCTTCGAGCAGCAGGGCGTGACGGCCACCGTCTACGGCGGTGCCCTCAACGGCAAGAGCTACACCGATCCCGCCGAGGTGAAGCGTCTGGCTCGTAAGGCCCAACTTGGTGAAGCGTTCGAGTTCGATCGCGAGACCTACCACTCCGACGGCACCTTCCGCAGCTCCCCCCGCGGCTGGTTCACCTTCGGCCACGCCACCTTCGCTCTCCTGTTCTTCTTCGGCCACATCTGGCACGGAGCCCGCACGCTCTACCGCGACGTGTTTGCCGGCATCGACCCCGACCTGGGCGAGCAGGTTGAGTTCGGCCTCTTCCAGAAGCTGGGCGACAAGTCGACCCGGCGCCTCCCGCAGGGGTACGTCCCCCCTGCCGGCTCCACTCTCAGCTGATCGCCGGTCCCCCGAGTTAAACCCATGGAGAGCTTCGCTTACATCCTGATCCTGGCCCTGGCCCTGTCCACCCTGTTCTTCGCGATCGCCTTCCGCGATCCCCCGAAGATCGGCAAGTAAGACCCCATCCCTTCCAGGATTCCTCTGCCCCCGCTCCGCGGGGGTTTTTTCATGGCCGGCCATGGGTGACTGAAGGTGGCGAGCGCAGTCGCGCCCCCTTCTCATTTCGGTACCGGATGCCTACAATCGGCGAATACTCGTGAAGCTGCGGGCATGCAGTGCCCCTCCTGCCAACACACCGACAGCCGGGTGCTGGAGTCGAGAGCCGCCGACAGCGGGCGCAGCGTGCGGCGGCGCAGAGAGTGCCTCAACTGTGATTTCCGTTTCACCACCTACGAGCGGGTGGAAACCGTTCCCATCACCGTCGTGAAGCGCAACGGCACCCGGGAAACGTTCAATCGCTCCAAACTGCTGCATGGCCTGCTGCGAGCCTGTGAGAAAACCGGGCTTGAGCCGGCCCTGCTCGAAAACGTTGTCGACGACATCGAGGTGGCGCTGCAGCAACGCAGCGGCAGGGAGGTGAGCAGCAACGAGATTGGTGAACTGGTGCTGGAGCGGCTGCGCACCATGAGCGAGGTGGCCTACGTGCGGTTCGCCTCGGTCTATCGGCAGTTCCGCAGCGTCAGCGATTTCGTGGCCACCCTGGAAGGACTGAGCACGGGAGCCGCCCCCAGAAGCGGCAAGGGGCGCAATCGTCTGGCGGTTGTGGGCTGAGCCTGCATCTTTTGGGCCAGGTCTCCTTGCTATGGTGAAAGATTGCGCCGTGCTGCTGGCGGGCAGCCGACGCCTCACCTCGCACTGCCTCGGGCAGACCGCCGCTCTTCCATGACCGTGACACCCACTTCCGAACTCGCCGCCGCGGAGGCTGCGGATGAGATCAGCCTCGAGGCGATTCCCGAGGAGGTGCCCGCCGCCGACGATTCCAGCAGCCGCGGCAGCGCAAGGGACGGCGATGGTGTCGGCTTCACGCTCGACGAATTTGCTGCACTGCTCAGCAAGTACGACTACAACTTCAAACCCGGCGACGTCGTCAACGGCACTGTGTTCGCCCTGGAGTCGAAGGGGGCGATGATCGACATCGGTGCCAAGACGGCCGCCTTCATGCCGCTGCAGGAGGTGTCGATCAACCGCGTCGAGCACCTCTCCGACGTGCTTGAGCCCGGCGAGGTGCGCGAGTTCTTCATCCTCAGCGAAGAGAACGAAGACGGCCAGCTCACGCTCTCGATCCGTCGCATCGAGTACCAGCGGGCCTGGGAGCGGGTGCGTCAGCTGCAGAAGGAGGACGCCACCATCTACTCCGAGGTGTTCGCCACCAACCGGGGTGGTGCCCTGGTGCGGGTGGAAGGTCTGCGGGGCTTCATCCCCGGCAGCCACATCAGCACCCGCAAAGCCAAGGAGGAACTCGTCGCCGACTTCCTCCCCCTCAAGTTCCTGGAGGTCGACGAGGAGCGCAACCGTCTGGTGCTCAGCCATCGCAGGGCGCTGGTGGAGCGCAAGATGAACCGCCTGGAAGTGGGCGAAGTGGTGCTCGGCACTGTGCGCGGCATCAAGCCCTATGGCGCCTTCATCGACATCGGCGGTGTCAGCGGCCTGCTGCACATCTCCGAGATCAGCCACGAGCACATCGAGACGCCGCACACGGTGCTCAACGTGAACGATCAGATGAAGGTGATGATCATCGATCTCGACGCCGAGCGCGGTCGCATCTCCCTGTCCACCAAGGCCCTCGAGCCCGAGCCGGGCGACATGCTCAGCGATCCCCAGAAAGTGTTCGACAAGGCCGAGGAGATGGCGGCTCGGTACAAGCAGATGCTGCTTGAGCAGGCCGAGGAAGGCGAACCGATGGGTGTCACCCTCGACTGAGCCGATCGCTCCCCAACGCATGGCGCATCTGCTGCTGAGAGGAGAGCGCCTGGGCCCTTCCTGTCCCGCCATCGGTGCCGTCCTCTTCGACAAGGACGGCACCCTCAGCCACAGCGAACCCATGTTGCGAGCCCTGGCCGAGGCCAGGGTTTTTCATTGCCTGGCCCTCGCGCCCCAGGTCGGCTGCCCCTCCGAGCGCCTGGAGATGCTGCGCGATCTGCTGGAGCGGGCCTACGGGATGCGGGAGGCTGGGATCCATCCCGCCGGCACCACTGCGGTGGCAGCTCGGGATCACAATCTGATCTCCACGGCCACCGCCCTGGCCCAGGTGGGACTGGGCTGGCCGGAATCCCTCGCCCTCAGCGAGGAGGTGTTCGCCCTCACCGACAGGCTCCACGGCCAGGGCAGCCAGGATCCGCCCCAGCCCACCGAAGGGCTGGTGGATCTCCTGGAACGTCTGCGGGACGCAGGGGTGCGCTGCGGGGTGATCAGCAACGACCACCTCGATGGCATCCACCAGTTCCTGGACCGTCATGGCCTGGCCCACTTCTTCCAGGCCCACTGGAGCGCCGAGCACCGGCCACGCAAACCCGATCCCGCAGCGGTGCAGGGTCTGTGTGAGGAGCTTGGTGTCACACCCGGTCGCTGCGCCCTCATCGGTGATGCCAACAGCGATCTGCTGATGGGACGCTATGCCGGAGTGGCAGTTGTGCTGGGCTATCGGGCCGGCTGGAGCCAGCCGCTGGATCTCGATCGCTCCTTCGCCCAGGTGGATCACTGGCGGGAACTGGAGGTCGTCACCGCCACTCCAACCGGGCTGGCCAGGTCATAAACTCCTGCTCCTGTTCCCGTTCCTCGACGCATGAGCCGCTACGTCTTTACTTCGGAGTCGGTCACGGAGGGGCACCCCGACAAGATCTGCGACCAGGTGAGCGACGCCGTGCTCGATGCTCTGCTCAGCGAGGACCCGGAATCCAGGGTGGCGTGCGAAACGGTGGTGAACACGGGTCTGTGCCTGATCACCGGCGAGGTCACCACCAAGGCCCGCCCTGACTACATCAGCCTTGTTCGGGGTGTGATTGAGAAGATCGGCTACAGCGGAGCACGGGCCGGCGGTTTCGATGCCCGCAGCTGTGCGGTTCTTGTGGCCCTGGATCAGCAGTCCCCTGATATCGCCCAGGGGGTGAACGAAGCCGAAGACCACGATGGCGACCCCCTCGACCTGATCGGCGCCGGCGATCAGGGCATCATGTTCGGCTACGCCTGCAACGAAACCCCCGAGTTGATGCCGCTGCCGATCAGCCTGGCCCACCGGCTGGCCCGGCGCCTGGCTGCCGTTCGCCACGATGGCACCCTGGAGTATCTCCTCCCGGACGGCAAGACCCAGGTGAGCGTGGTCTACGAGGACGATCAACCCGTGGAGATCGACACGATCCTGATCTCCACCCAGCACACCGAAATGGTCAACGGCCTCAGCGACGAGAAAGAGGTGCGGGAACGCATCAGCCGCGATCTCTGGACCCATGTGGTCGAGCCCGCCACCAACGACCTTACCCTGCGTCCCAGCCGGGAAGCCACGCGATTCCTGGTGAATCCCACCGGCAAGTTCGTGGTGGGCGGCCCCCAGGGCGATGCGGGCCTCACCGGCCGCAAGATCATCGTGGACACCTACGGCGGTTATGCCCGCCACGGCGGTGGTGCCTTCTCCGGCAAGGATCCCACCAAGGTCGATCGATCCGCCGCCTACTCCGCCCGCTGGGTGGCCAAGGCCCTGGTGGCCGCCGGTCTGGCAAGGAAGGCGGAGGTGCAACTCAGCTACGCCATCGGCGTGGCCCGTCCGGTGAGCATCCTGGTGGAAAGCTTTGGCACCAGCGTGCTGAGCAACGCCGATCTCACCGCCCTGGTGCAGGAGCACTTCGATCTCAGGCCAGGGGCGATCATCCAGGCCTTCGGCCTGCGGACCCTTCCCGGCCAGCGCGGAGGACGCTTCTACCAGGACGTGGCGGCTTACGGCCACTTCGGCCGCAGCGACCTCAACCTCCCCTGGGAGAACGTGCAGGAGATCGCGGAGGTGCTGCGTCAGGCCACGGCGGAACGTGTCGGCACTGGCGCTGGGGCTTGACCTCGGCACCAGCGGGCTGAGGCTGGCCCTCCTCGGCCCGGATGGGTTTTGCCGTGAACAGGGGATTCCCTATCCCGGAGCGTTCGAAGCTCCTTCCAGCTGGCGGGATGGGCTGATCGAGCTCTGCCGTTCCCTTCCCCTGAGCGAGCGGGAGCGGGTTGGGGCGATCGCCGTGGATGGCACCTCGGGCACTCTGCTGCTGTGCCGACCGGATGGCTCGACGCCCTCACCGGCCTTCGCCCACGCCCTGCCTTATCACCTGGCCTGTCCGGAGCAGGCCCAGAATGCTGCCCGCCTCGCCGGGGGGGATGGACCGGCCGCCAGCGCGAGCGGCAGCCTCGCCCGTGCCCTCGCCCTGCTGGAGCGCGCCCGACGGGAAGGACTGGAGGGCCCCCTGTGGTTGCGCCATCAGGCCGACTGGCTGATGGGCTGGCTGATCGGCGACTGGCGCTGGGGCGAGGAAACGAACAACCTTCGTCTGGGATGGGAGGCCCTGACCGGCCGCTGGAGCGGCGCCATCGGCACAAGCCCCTGGCGGGAGAGCCTGCCGGAGATCGTGCCCAGCGGCGTCGTGGTCGGCAGCCTCCACCCCACCGCTGCCGCTGCACTCGGGCTCCCCGGTGACTGCCGGGTGGTGAGCGGCAGCACCGATGCCAGCGCGGCAGTGCTGGCGGCCGACCCCCAGCCCGGCGAAGGCATCACCGTGCTCGGAACCACGCTGGTTCTGAAGCAGTTCTGCGACGTCCCCCTTCAGGGGCCAGGCATCAGCTGTCAGCGGCTGCAGGGCCGCTGGCTGGTGGGCGGGGCCTCGAACGCCGGGGCCGGCGTGCTGCGCCGTTTCTTCGATGACGCCACCCTGGTGGAGCTGAGCCGCCAGATCGACCCTGAATGGGACAGCGGCCTCCACCTGCGGCCCCTGCCGGCTCCGGGCGAGCGATTCCCGGTGGACGACCCGCACCTGACACCGCTGCTCGAACCGCGCCCTGTGAGCGATGCCCTCTATCTGCAGGGCCTGCTCGAAGGACTGGTGGAGATCGAGCGGCAGGGATGGTCGCGTCTGCGGGAGCTCGGCTGCCCTGCCCTGCGACAGATCGTGACGCTGGGTGGGGGCGCGGCCAATCCGCAGTGGCGCCGGCTGCGGCAGCGAATCCTGGGGATCCCCGTGGTGAACCGGCCCAGGCTCACCGCGGCCCAGGGCATGGCACGTCTCGCCGCGGGTGCCCTCCCGGGCAGAGGCGAAACCCCCAGGATGGGAGGGGCCGTGCTCTCCCCCTGATGAACGAACGCCTGCGCTCCATCGTGTCGATGATCCTGTTCCTGGTGCTGGCGGGCTACGTGGGCTTCAGTGCCTTTCGCCTCGCGCTGCTGCTCTGGCAACGCTTCGCCGCCGCCTGATCCCAGAATCGGCCCACCCTCCCCCTGATCCCCATGGCCGCCGACCCCATCACGCCCGCCGTGAGCGATCGGATCTGCAAGCACATGAACGACGACCACGCCGAGGCGGTGCTCGCCTATGCCCACCACTACGCCGGGCTCGGAAGCGCCCGCTCGGCCCGGATGCTGGCGGTGACGCCCGAGGCCATGCGGCTGGAAGTGGACGGAACACCGGTGGAGGTGCCGTTCGACCACACCCTCAGTGACAGCGAGGATGCCCACCGCACGCTGGTGGCGATGCTGCGGACGCTGCGCGGGAACGCTTGAGGAGCGCCCCTGCAGCCTGCTCCCGTGAAGCCCAAGCCTGCGGTTCCCTTTCTCCAGTCGCTGGGCAGCCTTGTGCTGGGGCGACTTCTGGAGCGGCCCTGTCCCCTGTGTCGGCAGTGTCACGACGCGTTCGATCCCGGGCAGGGCCTCTGCCCGAAGTGCCGCCAACGGCTGCAGCTGCCACTGGAGGGGTTGCAGGGTGTCCATCCTCTGCCCTGGTGGGCAGCGGGGTTCTACGCCGACGGTCTTCGCTCGCTGCTGCTGGATCTGCGCCGGCGGCCCCGCGCGGACACGCTCGATGCCCTGATCGGTGCGGTGAGGCCACCTGTAGCGATCCTGCAGCAGGGGGCCCTGCTGGTGCCGATCCCCAGCTGGAAGCGCCGGGGCAATCCCCTGCCGGATCTGCTCTGCCAGCGACTGAGGCGCCTGCATGGACTGAGGCGGGCGGATCTGCTGCAGCACCGCCATCCGGTGCTCGGGCAGCACGGCCTGAACCGCGCCCTGCGCTTCCACAATCTCGAAACCGCCTTCCAGTGCCTTCGTCCGCCACTGCCGGGCCAGGGTCGCCGGAGACCGCTGCTGATCGTGGACGACATCCTCACCACGGGAGCAACGGCCTGCAGCGCAGCAAGGGTCTTGGAAGGGGCGGGCTGGCAGGTGGCCGGGATGCTCTGCCTGGCCCGGACCCAGGCTGGCCGGCGTCGACCGTGATCTAAGATCCCCAAGTCGCTGCGGCGACGGGCCGGGATAGCTCAGTTGGTAGAGCAGGCGACTGAAAATCGCCGTGTCCCCAGTTCAAATCTGGGTCCTGGCATTTGCCTCTTTCCTGTCGCCCCTCTCCTGGTGTGGGCTTGCCATCCCGGCCTGACGGCCGGGGATCTTGCCCTTAGCCTGGTCAGAACCCTTGCCTGCGGGGCCCCGTCCCCGCTTGCCGCTGCAATGGAACGTGCGATGGACTGTGTGATGGACTGTGTGATGGAACGTGCGAAGGAACGGCTGATGAACCGTCTGGTTGCTTTCCTGCTGCTCGCCGCATCGCTGCTGGCAAGTGGACCGTCGCTGGCCTGCGAGAAGCATCTGGATGGGCACTCCAACAGCTCAGACACCAGCACCGAGGCCACCAGTCGCTGACGCCGTGGCTCCCTCCCCCTTCCGTGAGGACCAGCGGTTCGCCAACGCCGACAGCTTCGCCCAGGCGTTCGACGAAGCCTGGGTCGCCCATCAGCGCCAGCATCCCGACCACGGCCTGACGGCGACCGACAAGCTGGAGCGGATGCTCGAGGACCTCGCCGACCACCCCTTCGTCGTGGAGGATCCGACCATGGCGCGGCAGGTCGCCGAGTTTCGGGTGCGGCTGCTGGGTCTGTAGGTTGCCGCTATGGATCACTCCCTCGCACGGCTGGTTCAGCTGCTGAGCGCCGGATTCAGCAACCAGAACCAGGCCTTCGACAATCCCCCGCTCTACGCCCACATCCTGGTGAAGTTCAGGCCCCTTCCCCAGCTGGAACCGGGTTCGCTGCTGCTGGAGCAGTCCTATGCCATCAATCCCGTGGCCCCCTATCGGATCCGGGTGCTGCGGCCTGAACGGCGCGACGGCCAGCTGATCATTCACAACCAGTCGCTGAACGACGCCGAGCGCTTCTGGGGTGCGGTGGAGGATGCCAACAAACGGGCGGCGATCAGCGCGGCTGACCTGAAGCCCCTGGAAGGCTGCACCTACGTGGTGCAGGAACGGGGGGACGGCTTCCTGGGGGAGGTGGAACCGGGATGCCGTTGCCTGGTGGAGCGCAAGGGTGCCACCGCTTACCTGGTGAGCACCTTCGAGATCGATCCTGCCGGCATGCGCACCATCGACCGGGGCCATGACCCCACGACCCATGAACAGTTGTGGGGATCCCTGGCCGGGCCCTTCGAGTTCGAGCGGACGGAGGACTACAGCGCGGAGATTCCTGCCTCCTGGTACGAGTCCTTCGCCTACTGAGAATGGAGATACGGTCGGTGCACAGGAACTTCACGAAAATTGGGCAAAGGAGATTGAGCAGCTGGGCACGAGTGGCCACCGTTCCAGGCGGAGAGCCCTACCTTCCAACGTCCAGCCTTCACCTCCCCTCACCATGAGCCTGCCGTTGCTCTCCACTTCTCCCAGGAGCCAGAACGCCCGCGTGCGCACGATTGCCGTCGGCAACGAGGAATCTCCCCGGCAGGTGAACCAGACCATCGGCAGGAACGCCGCCAGCCCCGACGACCTGATCGAGCAGGCTTATCCCCAGATCTTCTTCCATGCCTTCAAGGCCGACCGGGAACCCGTTCTGGAATCCCAGCTGCGCAGCGGCCAGATCACCGCGCGGGATTTCGTGCGAGGCCTGCTGCTCTCGGCCAAGTTCCGCAACGACTTCTACCGCTGCAACAGCAACTACCGCGTCGTCGACCAGATCGTCGGTCGCGTGCTCGGCCGTTCGGTGCACGGCGACAAGGAAAGGATCGCCCTCTCGATCCTGATCGCCGAGCATGGGCTGCCCGGCCTCGTCGACCATCTGCTCAATTCGCCGGAGTACCTCGACGCCTTCGGTACCAACACCGTGGCCTACCAGCGCTCCCGGGTCCTAGGCGGCAGGGCCGTGGGGGATCTCCCCTTCAACCAGCAAGCTCCCCGCTACGACGCCTACTGGCGGGAAACCGTCGCCCGTCGGGCTCCGGCCGGTCGCGGCAGCGGCTGGGTTCCCAGCGGCGGTTTCAGCCTGCCGCGTCCGGCCTGGCTGGCGGATGCTCCCTCTCCTGCCGCCCGCAAGATCTGGCAAGGGGTGGTGGCTACCGGAGGCTTCCTGCTCACGTGCTTTGTGCTCTACACCGCCGGCTCGATGCTGAGCACCGGGGGCGCTGGCTGAGCCAGGCCCCAACCCGGAACTCCAGCTCCTCGCAGGAGGGGATTCCGGATCCTCAGGCCGTGAGCTCGTCCATGAAGTGCTGCTCCTCCTCCTCCTCGAGGAAGAGAGCCTCCTCTTCACTCTGCCGGGTTTCCTGCTGGATCGGGCCTGAGAGGCGGAAAGGGGCGGGGGGAGGCCGGAGCGACTGAAGGTGGCGGGCAGCGCCCGGCCGTTCGATTCCGTTCAGCACCGCCTCGATCCGCCCCAATCGCTCCTCGGTATCGCCCAGCCGAAGCTCCATGTCTTCCGCCGCAGCGGCATCGAGCCCTCCTTGCCGCTCCAGAAGCGGAGCCAGCCTCAGCTCCTGGGCCGCGAGCCGCTCTTCGAGTTCCAGCAACCGATAGGTCAGGGTCTCGCCCATCTCGGAGAGCGTGCGCAGCTGTTCGGCGAGTCGCCTTGGCCAGCCGGTGGGATCCGCCGATGTCGCGGCGGGCAGTTCGTTGGATGCCATGGCATCACAGGCAGTGCGCGGATGGTATCGGCGCTGGATCTTCGTGCCAGGGGGCTCGCCGTGAGCATGCCGGGCATGGAGGTACAGGAAACCGCAAGGCACAAGCGGGTTCAAATGTAACGATTCTGAAAGCCTGGGCGCAGCGCTCTGGCGGCCCCATAGGATCCGCCTTGCAGCCTAAGGGTGCACGAACCCGTTGTCGCTGCCCGGCTTCTCCCGCTTCCTCACGGGCCCTCACGCCGGCCTCCACGCCCATGACACTCGCCAACGCTGCCTACCTGGGCATCGAGCGTTTTGCCAACGATCGCAACAAGGAAAACTGGACGAACGCCACTGAAAACGACAAGGCTGCCCTGATCCGCGCCGTCTACAAGCAGGTCCTGGGCAACCAGTACGTGATGGCCAGCGAGCGCCTGGAGGGTCCCGAATCGCTGTTCAAGCGCGGCTATCTGAGCGTGCGGGAATTTGTGCGCCAGGTGGCCAAGAGCGGCCTCTACCGGGCCAAGTTCTTTGAAAACTGCAACGCCTACCGCTTCATCGAGCTCAACTTCAAGCACTTGTTGGGCCGCGCTCCCCAGAACAAGGCGGAG